>JBMZCY010000067.1:0-9181 GCA_049613825.1 Planktomarina sp. | reverse complement strand
CTTGATGCAGCAAGGTCATGGTGAAGCCCAACTTCAGCTCAACCACCACAGGTGGATCGCCGTCCCGCTGGGCCACCACATCAGCCTTGCCCACCTCACCTTTCACGACATAGCCCTGCCGCTGGAAATGGGCTTTTACCGCCGGATATAAATCGCTTTCTTTCATAGGCCCACGTTAATCCCGCGCAGACCAAGGATGCAACGCTTGTCCACGTGACAAGCCCCCAACACCCCCCTATAAGGCGCGCAAACAGGCAAACATTCGCACGACGGAGTATCCCCCATGATCCAAGTATTCGGCCACAAATCCCCCGACACAGACAGCACAGGCAGCCCAATCATCTGGGCGTGGTACATGAACGACGTACTGGGCCAGTCAGCAACCCCCGCCCTGTTGGGTGAGCCAAACACCGAAGCGTTGTTCATGTTGGACCGCTGGTCATTAGACAAACCGGCGATCATCGACGGCGTTGCGGCAGACGAAGATGTGATCATCGTCGACACCAACAACCCGGCAGAATTGCCAGCAGGCATCAATGACGCGAACATCACAGCCATCATCGACCACCACAAACTGGTAGGTGGGATTGAAACCAAAGGCCCAATCGACATCACCATTCGCCCCTTGGCGTGCACAGCGACCATTATGATCGACCTGATGGGTGACGATTCAGCTAAAATGCCAACAGCCATCAAAGGCGCTGCATTATCCTGCATCTTGTCCGACACGTTGGAATTCCGCAGCCCGACCACAACAAACCATGACCGCAAAGTTGCCGAAGGCTTGGCCGCTGATCTGGGTCTTTCGATCCCTGATTACGCAGCTGACATGTTCGCTGCAAAGTCTGATGTTTCAGCCTTTTCCGACGCGGAACTGCTGCGGATGGACTCGAAAGAATATGCGGTGGGTGACACGAAGTTCCGTGTATCAGTTCTGGAAACCACGGCCCCGCAGATGGTCTTGGATCGTGCAGACAGCTTGATGGCCACAATGACCGACGTCGCAGCGGAAGATGGCGTAGATCAAGTCCTGCTGTTCGTCGTCGACATTCTGAACGAAGAAGCCACCATGCTGATCCCGAACGATTTGACCAAGTCTGTTGCCGAGAAATCATTCGGTGCGGCGGTCACTGGTAAATCCGTTGTCCTGCCTGGCGTGATGAGCCGTAAGAAACAGATCATCCCGAACTTGGCTGTGTAAGAAAAGGACCGCGACTATGACTCAGATTATTCCATCTTTGGCATCGGTCGCGGACCGTTATGATGCAGTGTTTCTGGACCTGTGGGGCTGTGTGCACAACGGCATCGCCCCCCATGCCGAGGCGGTTGCCGCAATGCTGGCGTTTCAGGCCAAAGGCGGGATTAACCTGCTGCTGACCAACTCTCCCCGTCCACGTCACAGTGTGGCAGAACAGTTGGACGGAATGGCGCTGCCCCGTGATGCGTGGGATGTGATTGCCACGTCCGGAGACAGTGCGCGGGCCGCGATGTTTCGGGGGGTGGTCGGTGAAAAAGTCTATTTCATAGGTCAAAACTACGAAGAATCCTTCTTTGAACAGATGGAATTAATTGAGGACGCCGTCAAAATCGAACGCGTTCCACTGGATCAAGCCGAAGGTATTGTCTGCCTCGGCCCATTCGATCCAAAGGCCGACCTTGCCGAATACCGCGCGGACTTCCTCTATGCTAAAACCAAAGGCCTGAAACTGTTGTGCGCCAACCCCGATATCATCGTGGACCGTGGCGAAAGCCGTGAATGGTGCGCGGGTGCACTGGCGGAACTGTACACTGAAATGGGGGGCGAAAGCCTGTATTTCGGCAAGCCGCATCCCCCCATTTACGACCTTGCCCGCCGCCGCCTGCGGGCCATGGGCCTGGATATTCCTGACGACCGCATTTTGTGTGTGGGCGACGGGATTGTGACGGATGTGCCCGGGGCCATCGGGGAAAACCTCGATTCGTTATATATTACGGGTGGACTGGCGCGAAACGAAACCAAGACAACAGATCAACCTGATCCGGATGCATTGGCAAAACATCTGGCAGATGCGCAGCTTTCCCCTACTTATGCGATCGGAATGTTACGCTAACGGCAGCAAATCCGTAAAAAAATTGCTTGGCTTTTCTGCACCTGCAAAGTAATAAAATTTCAACCACCCCGCTGGTAGGGTGCTTTTGTTACTTTGGAGGATACTATGTTGGACAACATGCCACGCGGTACGATCTGTATTGAAGACATCGAAATCGGTATGATGCGGTACATCAACAAGGTCGTCACCGACCGCGATATCGAAATGTTCGCCGAAGTTTCTACCGATCATAACCCGGTTCATCTGGACGACGATTACGCTAACGACACGATCTTTGAAGGCAGGATTGCCCATGGCATGCTGACTGCCGGATTGGTGTCCGCAGTGATTGGCGAACAGCTGCCGGGCCATGGCACTGTGTATCTTGGCCAAACGATGAAGTTCCTTGGCCCCGTGCGCCCCGGCGACATGGTCACTGCAGAAGTTGAAGTGACGTCTATCGAGCACGCAAAACGCCGTGTGAAAATGGATACCCGTTGCTTGGTCAACGGTAAGAAAGTCCTGATCGGCGAAGCAACTGTTTTGGCCCCATCACGTAAGTTCGACTAAGTTATCTTGCCCCCTTTCGCCTGTGGCGATAGGGGTCAAGACATGCAAAGATTTTCACACTTCCCCGTTCCTGATGATGCCCGAGGCGCAGTTGCAGCTATTGGTAATTTCGATGGTGTGCATCTGGGCCACCGCGCCGTGCTGCAACAAATCAAAACCATTGCAAGCACCGACACTAAAACTGGCGTCGTAACGTTTGAACCGCACCCACGCCGCTATTTTGCCGAAGCAATGGGCCTTCCCTTGCCGCCATTTCGCCTGATGGATGCGGACACCCGCGCCAACAAGTTGGAATTGATGGAATTGGACACAATCTTTGAGGTGCCGTTTGATGCTGTCCTTGCCGCCCTGTCCCCATCTGAATTTTGTGAACACATTCTGGTAGGCGATTTGGGCCTGTCCCATGTTGTTGTTGGCGCTGATTTCCGCTTTGGTGCTGGGCGTGCAGGGGATGTAGATACTTTGCACCAACTGGGACAGAAATTCGGGTTTGGCGTGACCATTTCTGATCTGGAACAATTGGGCGACGACACCGTCAGTTCAACCAATATCCGCAGAGCATTGGCCGACGCGCAACCACGCAAGGCCGCTAAGATGCTTGGCCACTGGCACCGGATCGACGGCCCCGTTCTGCATGGCGAAAAACGGGGCCGTGAATTGGGATACCCCACTGCAAACATGAGCCTTTCTGACCGCCACCTACCCGCCTTTGGTGTCTATGCCGTAACGGTTGATGTGCTGACTGGACCGGATGCAGGCAGTTACCAAGGTGCGGCATCCATTGGGGTGCGTCCTATGTTTGGGGAAAATACGCCGAATTGTGAGACATTTATCTTTGATTTTAAAGGCGATCTGTACGGACAGACACTGTCTATCGGGTTGGTGGACTTTCTGCGCGGCGAAGAAAATTTCGACAGCCTGGACGCCTTGATCCTTCAGATGGCTGCGGATTGCACCCGTGCGCAGCATTTGCTGGCGGGCCTATGACGGATCCGATTGCATCCAAGGGCCTCGGCAAATTCTGGGAAACCAAGCGCCTTGATCAGATGAACGACAAGGAATGGGAATCCTTATGTGACGGCTGCGGACGCTGCTGCCTGAACAAGTTAGAGGATCCCGACAGCGGCCAAGTTGCCCTAACCCGGGTGGCCTGCCGCCTGTTGGACAATGAAACCTGCCGCTGCGCGCAGTATGATATCCGCCATCAGTTTGTGCCCGAATGTATCCGGATGACGCCTGCGACCATTCCGATGCACGCCTATTGGTTGCCATCGACCTGTGCGTACAAACGCCTGCACGAAGGCAATAAAATCCCGGATTGGCATCCGTTGATCACAGGAACACAACAGTCCGTTCACGACGCAGGTATGTCGGTTCAAGGATGGACTGTTCCCGAATTTGAAGTCGATGAAGAAGACTGGGAAGATTACATAATCGAGGATTAAGCCATGAACTTTGCATCCGACAACACAGGCCCTATCCATCCGCGTGTGATGGAGGCACTGGTCCGTGCGAACGAAGGCTACGCGATGCCCTATGGCGGGGATGATCTAACGGCACAGGCTGTTGAGGCCGTTCGTGCTACGTTCGAAGCGACTGATGCTGCAGTGCATTTCGTGGCCCTTGGCACAGCTGCCAATTCCCTGATCCTTGCCACCCTTGCGAACCCTTGGGATACAATTTTCTGTCACAAGCATGCCCATGTCCACGAAGACGAATGCAACGCACCAGAGTTTTATACGGGCGGGACAAAGCTGACATTGGTTGACGGCGACGACGCCAAGATGACGCCTGACACGTTGCGGGTGGCAATCGAAGGCGAAGAAACCCGTGGGGTGCACGGGCCCCAGCGTGGGCCTGTCACGATCACTCAGGCAACTGAACGCGGAACGCTTTATTCACTGGCCGAGATTAAGGCGCTATGTGACGTAGCCCACGCCTATGGCTGCAAAGTGCATATGGACGGGGCACGTTTTGCGAATGCTTGTGCGGCGTTGGGATGTTCTGCTGCTGATATGACGTGGAAAGCAGGTGTCGATGCGGTGACGTTTGGCGGGACGAAGAATGGCTTGATGGCGGTAGAGGCCGCGATCTTCTTTGACCCTGCCCCGTCTTGGGAATTCGAGCTGCGCCGCAAACGGGGCGCGCAGCTGTATTCAAAACAACGCTTCTTATCGGCACAAATGCTGGCAACGTTGGAAGGTGATCTGTGGATCGGCATGGCCACGGCAGCCAACACCCGTTGTGCCGAACTGGCGCACGGGTTGAAGCAAAATCCTGCGGTGAATTTTATGCATGATCCGCAGGCCAATATTATATTTGCGCGTATGCCGCGGCGTGTTCATCAACAGCTGAAGGCGGCCGGTGCATCGTATTACGTCATGGACGGGGATGCCGCGACTGGGAATCCCGATGAGATGCTGTTGGCACGGTTGGTGTGTGACTGGTCTTGTGATCCGGCAGCGGTTTCGCAGTTCGTGGAATTGGTGAACGCTTGAAGGGGCGGGATGCCTCCGGCGGGAGGTTATTTTAGCAATAGAAATTAGAGCCGGGATGCTATGAGAGCCGCCACCTGCGCCGCGTGCGTGATGGGCAGCATGTGGCCTGCGTTTGGCATACGGTGGCGTGTTGTGTTTGGGATGCGGCATGCAAGGTGGTCTATGATTGCCGAGGCGATTGATGGGCTGTTCAGGCCTTCGATGAAGGTTATTGGGACGGTTAGGGTTTCCAAGCGCTCCTGCGTTAGAATGCCGTTTGTGTCATCGTTTAAGGCCGATCCTTGGGCCGCGATGATATGGATGCGATCTTGGATGTATGATTGCTGTTGGGGTGGCAGGGATTGGAATGACGTGCCACCTCCCCAGACATTCATAAAGCCGATTGATGCTTTGGTGCGGTCCCCGTTTGTCCAAGCTGCGATATAATCGGAAAGTGCAGCGTGGTGTTCCGCGTGTGCAGATGTGCCTTTAGCTGCGCAGAATTGAACAGGCTCAATCAAGGTAAGATGTTTCAGGTTTGTAGGATTGTCTAACGCTGCAAGGAGTGCCGCTGTGCCACCGAACGAATGACCTATTAGGTGAACAGGACCATCGGTTTGAGAGATTTCTTCCAACAATATGTCGGCAGAAAGGCGCTGTAGGCAAGTTCCAGCAGGTGTTGGTGCAGTACGACCATGGTCCGGTAAATCGAATGCAATGGTATTCTGCCCCACCAACTGCTGAATAAGACGTGCCCAACTGCCGCTGTGACCCAGCGAACAGTGTGCAAGGACCACCTTTGGTCCCTGCCCTGCTTGCGTAGCCCAATGGACTGGATGACCAGCCCGCAACCCTGTTGGCACTACAATTTGCCAGACAGGTAAAGGTCCAGATCTTCGATCCGATCCTGCCCCCAAAAGCGTTGGTCATCTGCGGTAATATAGAATGGTGCGCCGTAGGCCCCGTCAGCAATCGCCTGTTCGCCATTGCGGGCGTATTCTTCGGCAGCCCCCGCCATATCTTTGTCGGCCAATGCAGGATCATAGCCAGCCTCAGCCAAGCAGGCCACAATCACGTCAGACTGGGAAATGTCTTTTTCGCCTGCCCAGCACGCCGCCGTTAGCAGTTGAACCAGCTTGCCCAGATCACCGCCTATACCGTGGTTCTTTGCGCTGATGATCGCATAAGATGACGGGGCCATGTTTGTCGGCCAATGGGCCGGTTTCAGGTTGAATGGCATTTCCAGCTTTTTGGCCTGACGCGTCATTTCCTGCAGACGGTGAACTTGACGATTTTCGTGACGTTGGCCCGGTGGAACACCCCCTGTGCTGCCGAACAGGGCCATGATGTCCAAAGGTTTGTAATCAATATCCAAACCGTGCTTGGCTGCGACCTGCTCTAACCGGTCCCCGGCCAAATAGGTGTAGGGTGAAATTGTCGCGAAATAATAGGTGATTTTGGACATCGGGACGGCCTTTCGTGTCGTTATGCCTTCGCCCCAAAGCTAGTCCCGTGGTAGGGGATGTCAACATTCAGCGACTCATGGCCCATAGGCCAAAGGGAACACGATCATGGCATCTATTGAACAGCCCAAAGTAATTTCCGGCAATGCAAATCTGACGCTGGCCAAAGCCGTGTCGCGGCGTATGTCACTGCATCGGGGCATGTCGATTGAGCCTGTGAACGCACGGGTTGAACGCTTCAACGATGGTGAGATTTTCGTCGAAGTGTATGAGAATGTTCGCGGCGAGGATATGTTCATCATCCAACCCACATCGCGCCCTGCAAACGACAACTTGATGGAACTGTTGATCATCGCAGATGCCTTGAAGCGGTCGTCAGCGGCGCGCATTACAGCCGTGATTCCATATTTCGGATATGCCCGCCAAGATCGGCGTACCAAAGCACGCACACCGATCACAGCCAAGCTGGTTGCAAACATGTTAGAAGAAGCAGGCATTGAGCGAGTGTTGACGTTGGATTTACATGCCACGCAAATCCAGGGATTCTTCGATATTCCAGTTGATAACCTGTACGCATCGCCGGTCTTTGCGCTGGACGTGAAGCATCATTTCAAAGAACAGATGTCCGATCTGATGGTTGTGTCCCCTGATGTAGGTGGCGTGGCCCGCGCCCGTGATTTGGCACAGCGCATCGGGGCGCCTTTGTCCATCGTGGACAAACGTCGTGAAAAGCCTGGCGAAGTGGCTGAAATGACCGTGATCGGAAACGTCGAAGGGCGCACCTGCCTGATCGTGGACGACATTGTCGATACTGCAGGAACGCTGTGTAAAGCGGCAGAAGTGTTGATTGAGAACGGTGCCAAGGAAGTGCATTCCTATATCACGCACGGTGTTCTGTCTGGCCCGGCTGTTGGCCGCATTCAGAATTCAAAAATGAAAAGCCTTGTCATCACTGACACGATTGAGGCAACAGATGCGATCAAAGAATGTGGAAATATCCGCGTGGTTCCAACCGCCCCGATGTTTGCACAGGCTATTCTGAACACATGGTCCGGCACATCAGTATCTTCTTTGTTTGAAACAGATACGCTGGGTGCAATTTACGAAGGTATTTACGAAGCGGAGTGATGTCCGCTTAATAAAGTTGCCACGCTTCATCGTCTTCCACTTCACCTATAGATTGCCAAGAGGCCCGCATCCGCGCGATGCGGGTGTCAGACCACGTGCGGAAGACCAATTCAAAACCTGCCCTTGTGATACTTTCGGCAGAAATATCTGCGCGGGTGTTGGATTTCTGATCCAAATCCCACATCGAAATCGCCACAGTCACGTTGGGTATTGATTGATATCGTTCTGAGAATTCAACACTTTTGCGCACTTCCCGTGGACCTTGGTCAACCCACATAGGACCACCGTCTTCGAAATCCGAAAACAGTATTATATCGCCCTGATCAATGCCTACAAGATGACCGCCTATTTTGCGCACGTCTGTATCCAGTCAAATTATCCCCGACTTATCCATAGACGCAAAAAAGGCCCCTATGAAGGGGCCTTTTTCGTAAAATTTTATAAATCGAACAATGTTCGGGATTACATATCCAAATGCATTCCCAAAACTTCGATGTCAGCCAGCGTTTTGTGGTGATGATCGTGGTCGTCGTGGGCTGCTTCGACTTTGGCTTTGGCGTGATCCACCAGAACCTCGAAGTCGGATTTCTGAATATCACGGCGGTGAAAGGCACGTTCTGCCAAAACCGTCACACCGGATGCTGAGATTTCTGCGAAACCACCAGACACCACATATTCATGCACCCCGTCTGCTGCCGAAACGACAACCAGACCAGGACGCAGGGTCGTCAGCGTAGGTGCATGACCAGCCATAGCTGTCATGTCCCCATCTGCGCCCGGGATCCGAACCTCGGTCGCCTGGGCGGATGCTACGTTCCGCTCAGGGCTAACCAGATCAAATTGAAATGCGTCTGCCATTAGGCTGCCTCAGCCGCCATTTTTTCGGCTTTCGCGATCACTTCGTCGATGCCGCCAACCATGTAGAAGGCGCCTTCTGGCAAGTGGTCATATTCACCGGCAACAACCGCTTTGAACGATGCAACTGTGTCTTCCAAAGGAACCTGAACACCGTCAGAACCTGTGAACACTTTCGCAACGTCGAACGGCTGGGACAAGAAACGCTGGATTTTCCGTGCGCGTGCAACGGTCAATTTGTCTTCTTCGGACAACTCGTCCATGCCCAAAATCGCGATGATATCCTGCAAGGATTTGTAACGCTGCAGGATTTGCTGAACGTCAGTCGCAACACCGTAGTGTTCTTCACCAACAACAGATGGGTCCAACAGACGCGATGTGGAATCCAGCGGGTCAACCGCAGGGTAGATACCCAGCTCGGAAATCGCACGGTTCAAAACCGTTGTCGCATCCAAGTGCGCGAACGATGTGGCTGGCGCAGGGTCAGTCAAGTCATCCGCAGGTACGTAAATCGCTTGAACCGATGTAATCGAACCGTTTGTGGTCGATGTAATCCGTTCCTGCATCTGGCCCATGTCTGTCGCCAATGTTGGCTGGTAACCCACCGCAGATGGAATAC
>JBMZCY010000066.1:5800-9209 GCA_049613825.1 Planktomarina sp. | reverse complement strand
TCTGGAAGCGCTGTTGAAAATCAGCCGCGCCCGTTTGATGGACGGAGCTGGGCGGCGGATCGAGATGTCGGTGCAAGATATCCTAATGAATCGTCTGCTGGGGATGCGTGCGGACAAACGACCGATGGGTGCATCTGGCACGTTCTCAGCCATGCGTGAATTCGGGTCAGTGCGCGAATTTTTTACGGCCTCCGCCGTGGGTTCGGTGATGGATATCCCGTTTATCTTCCTGTTCCTGCTGCTCGTCGCTTCCATCGGTGGCCCGATTTTTTGGGTTCTGGTCGCAGGTGGTATCCTGATGGTCCTACCCGGCTATTTCATGCAAAAACGCATGGTCGAACTGACGCGAGAGGCACAGGGCGCCAGTGCACGATCAAGCCGTGTCTTGCATGAAGCGATTTTTGAGTTGGAAACAGTAAAATCCCAACGTGGCGAAGACCGTTTCAAGCGTATGTGGCGCGAACTGAACGGCCTCGGCTCTGTCACGTCGGGTAAGCAGCGGCAGATGGCGTCGAACCTGACATTCTGGTCTCAAGGCGTGCAGCAGGCGACATATGTCGGTGCTGTAATCATGGGTGCGTTCCTAGTGTTCGCGGGTGAAATGACCGTCGGGTCCATCATCGCGATTGGTATTCTGACAGGTCGGACCCTTGGTCCGTTGACGCAACTGGCTGGCACAATGGCCCGCTGGTCGAATGTCAAAACAGCGTTGGAGGGGTTGGACGATGTTCATAACGCGCCACAGGACGTGGAAGACCAACGTACCTACATGCGCCGTGAAAACCTGATTGGCAGCTATGAATTGCGTGAAGTTAGCTATCGGTATGATGAAGATTCTCCGGCTGTTTTGGACATTGCTGGTGTTAAGATGAATGCAGGCGAACATGCCGCTGTTTTGGGCACCAATGGATCCGGTAAATCAACGATGCTGAAGGTGTTGGCAGGTTTGTACACCCCCACCAAAGGTCGCGTGATTTTGGACGGTGTCGATGTCGCACAACTGGACCCACGCGATGTGCGCCGTGCGGTTGGATACCTGTCGCAAGATGTGCGTCTGTTCGCAGGCAATCTGCGCGACAACTTGAATTTGAATGGTCTGGAAACGGATGATCTTCGCTTGCTGAATGCACTCGACTTTGCAGGACTTGGCCCGTTTGTGCGTGGTCATCACAAAGGTCTGGATATGGATATCCGTGACGGTGGTGAAGGCCTGTCCGTCGGACAGCGTCAGTCACTGGGTTGGGCGCGTCTATGGTTACAAGATCCGAAAGTTGTATTGCTGGATGAACCGACCGCTGCATTGGATCAGACATTAGAGGCCGCATTGATCAGCCGCCTGAAAGATTGGCTGCAAGGCCGCACTGCTTTGATTGCGACCCACCGTTTGCCCATTCTGACTCTGACCGAACGTACGTTTATTCTGCAAAACGGTCGTCTGGCCGTTGATGGACCCAAAGACAAAGTCATCGCGCATCTGACGAAGAAGAAGGAAACCGCATAATGGCCACTATCGACGCAACCTTCGATCAATCCATGCGCCGCCCGACGGCTACCATTTGGCTCGTCGCCATCACAGTTGTTGCCTTTATCACGTGGGCTGCCTTCGCGTGGGTTGATGAAATTGTCCGTGCAGAAGGTGAAGTGGTCAGCCGGTCCCGCCCGCAAATTATTCAGAACCTTGAAGGTGGTATTCTGGCCGAACTTTTGGTTAGTGAAGGGGACATTGTTCAGCCGGGAGATGTACTGGCCCGTTTGTATGCAACCAAATTCCAGACTCAGGTCGATGATCTTTCTGAACAAATTGATGCCCTCGATATTCGTCGTCTGCGGCTTGAGGCTGAGATGGCAGGCCTGTTCGACTTCGTTGTCCCCGCCGCGTTACAGCTGGGCAACGAAAGCATCGTGATTTCAGAACGCAATCTTTTGAAAGCCCGCCAAACCGATTTCCGCAGCCGTGCCGAAGGCGCGCGTGCGATCATGGATCAGGCGGAAAAGGAACTGGCGCTTCTGGAAAATATGCTGGCTCAAAAGATTGTGGCGTTGATCGAAGTGACCCGTGCGCGGAAATCAAAATCAGATGCAGAAGCACGCTATAATGAAATCGTGACTCAGATGGAATTGGAACGCGCGGGTGCATTTTCTGACACGTTGAAAGAACTAGGGACTTTGCGACAGAATGCTAAAATTGCGCAGGATCAGCTGGACCGAACCACGTTGGTTGCACCTATGCGTGGGATCGTTAACAACCTGTCTGTGACCACAATCGGTGGTGTCGTACGCCCGGGGGAAGAAATCTTTCAGATCATCCCCCTAGACGATGAATTGTTTGTAGAGGCTAAAGTGCCCCCACAAGACATTGCTAACATTCAACGCGGCCAAGAGGCGACAATCAAGCTGACGGCTTATGATTATACGATTTATGGCAGCCTAAAGGGTGATGTGCAGTTCATTTCTGCGGATACGTTCAAGGACGAAAACAGGCAAAATCCTGCGCCGCACTATCGCGTGACATTGCGTGTGGATACAACAAATCTGACCGATCGTCAGACTAACCTTGAAATCCGCCCTGGCATGCTGACAGAAGTTGAGTTGCACACAGGTGGCAAAACCATCCTTAGCTATTTATTGAAGCCACTTTATAAGTCGCAAGAGGCGTTTCGCGAACGTTGACCTGTGGGGCGAACAGCCCTGCCATCATCGCCATCTCAAACGCCAACTGACCTGATTTTGATTGTCTGAAAATGCCTGCATTTTTTAATGCGTAGCGTTGTTTCGTAGCAGGCAAATTGTGAACGGCTTGCCATGCAAATAAATGTTTGCGGGCAAGGGGTGTGAACAGATATCTGTTGTTGTTCAGCGCAGCCACATGATCAGCGATGACTTTAGCTTGATTATGGGACATCAGTCTGAGCAGGCGTTTTAGCTTACCCTTTAAGCCGCAAGCTGCGCCAATTTGATTGGTTCTATGCTGCCGATAGAAAATTTTTGATGACGTGTCATATGTGATTTTTCCGCCCACAGCTGTAATGACTTGGTACGCCCACCAATCGTGGAAATGGATGCCTGCGTGATCAGTGGCATTGATGATATCGATGGCCGCGCGGTTCAGAACAATTGTGTTTCCCGCAGCAATGTTTTGCACAATAGCATTGCCAAATGTTGGCGGTTTTGTGGGGTAAGGCGTGCGTGAAAATGGCGACAGATTATGGTCACAAATCAATTGCGGTGAACAGTAAAGTGCGGGACCAGTGTGCGGGTAGATCATCTCAATGGCCCTGTAAAGTTTGGTTGGCAACCATACATCATCCTGATCTGAAAATGCCGCCCATTGCGCTGTATCGCGTACTTTGCGCAGGGCTGTCAGAAAGTTTGTGCCGAGGCCTTGCTTTGGACCCTGCCGCAGCAAAAG
>JBMZCY010000066.1:0-5790 GCA_049613825.1 Planktomarina sp. | reverse complement strand
TTTGATTATTTTTCGCACTGAAACGTTCAAGTTGCGCTTTGGTTTGATCTGTTGATCCGTCGTCAGATGCGATGATCCGCCAGTCTACGCCCACCTGTGCGGCAATAGAATTCAGCTGCGCTGGAAGGTATTTTTCACCGTTATGCGTTGCGAGAACGACGTCAATCATGGGCCTCATATCTGTATCCCAAAGCGTTCTGCGACCCATTCACGTTCCGCCTGAAAATGAGCACTTTGAATGTTAGGTGGTGATGTGATTGATGTTTGATTCTGTGTGTTTGTAAGCAGGTGTTGAGCAGTCAAAAGATCGCCAGAATACAATTTTTCCTGAATTTTTTCAGCGACATGTAGATCAAGGGACGGGTTGGTTCGCCATGTAGCAATTTGCCAATCAACGGTATCCAACGCAGGTAAAAGCCGAACCATTTCGGTGCGTATATCTGTCTTTTGAAAAGCGCGGAGAGGCCGTTCTGGGAATAGTTTTTGCCAGTCATTGAGAAAAGACGAAGGCTTTATCTTCGCTTCGCGTTGACGCTGGAAACTGCGGAAATCGGGCACCTTCTTGAAATATGTCCCTGATAAAGATTGCTTCAAAGTTTGCGAGAAATCCGCAGCCAACCATTCAGCAAATGGCCTGAGGAACGCAATGATCTGGATGCTTAACCCCATGGCGTTTACAATATTGCGCAACTTGCGCCCTGCGTTGGGATCGCTAAAAAGGTCTTCATGTGAGAACAGAAGGGTGCGGTGATTGCGCAACTGTTCAGCAACCCAGGCCTTGGTCAGATTTGGTAAAGCCAGTCCATTTCCGGGATGCCCATCGCCAATATGCGGGTAAGAAATGCCCATATCCTGCAGATCTTTTTGGTTTTTTAGCAGTACACGTTGCAAATAAGTCGACCCGCATTTGGGGGCGCCGATATGTACAATGATATCTGCGGTCATGCTGCGATTACACCATGGGTCATATTCGCAGACAGCTGGTTCAACATCTCGTCAAATGTCGGCCCCAAGGGGGATAGATCGATCAATCTGTCATGTTCACCAACTTTGGCCCAAGCGGTATCTAATGCCTGCATGATGCTGGGCACGGATAGATCAGATGTATGGATGTTAGATGAAATTTGGCTTAACGTCTTTGGACCAAAGGCATTGGTCACCACTTGCGCGCCAGCCGCAGCCATTTCCAGCGGCGGGTGACTGGGATGGGGGGAACACATCAGCGACAGTCCCACATCAACACGCCGCAGAAAATCCGGATAATCGGCCCAAGGTAATTTACCCAAGCTTTTCAACGTTATGCCGCCGGGCAATTCAATGTCCGGATGTTTCTGACCAATGCTGAGAATCTCCACTTCTCGTGCAGTGATCTGGTTGACCTCAAGCCATGTACCAAGTGCAGAAATTTTAAGCGGAAAGACATTGCGAGCCACTTCAGGGCGGCCATAGATGGCAATTGTACGTTTATGGGGCGGGGCCTGTTTTATGGGTTTGTACAGCATAGCGTCGACCGCTGGCTGAAAGGATAAGGCATGGGGGGAGCAGATGTTCAAACTGTGAAAGTAGTCTTTTAACGGTGTTGAGTTGAATACTGGCCAATGTGGCAAGTCATAACTGGCTCGGGCGTAGGAATATTCTGTACCCCACGGATAAAAACATGGCTCATAATCCTGAATAAGATATGTGAAGGGATCAAAAATACCAATCTCTGATCGGATTTGATGTGCGACATGGGCCGTCCACCACGCTGTCGCAATCAACTGATCCGCGCGGTGGAAGGCGATGTGCGATGTCGTGACACCACAGGCGATTTCAACGTTCCTTGAATGCATCGCTATGGGATTTCGTTTGGTCATGAACTGCCGTGTTGCGGTCGGGTTCGCCACTTGCAGATCTGTCGCGATGAAGGTGATCTTATGTCCACGTTCTGCAAGACCCAGCCCTAGATCAATGGCTGTTGCAACGCCGGCAAATGCCTCTGCCGGGTTTAGTGTTGGGACAAAAATCACAGTGCGGGGATGGGCCCTGTCAGCGGTGGACGTAAACTTTGGTGCCATGCGCCCATCTTTATACGTCCACCATGAGCGGGTTTTCTGAGGTTGCGGGACCAGCGTCTGTTCCGGGGGATGCAGCCCAGGGGAAAGTGCGAATAAGCGGTCATCAAAATTTTGTAACGCTTGCGTATACCCGACATGCATTGTTTGTCTGATTGCCCAGATTCTGCGTGCCACTGGCATGATTGCGAACCAAAAGGCTATATAGGATTGGACAAAATGAATCGTACAGAAAAAACGCAGTGCGTGTGAAAGATGAACCCCACCCTTTGAGTTCGATTTTAGAAAAGCAGATGTTTCTGGCGAAGGACCAAAGCGATGGGCCAGAACTTCCGCCAGATAGCGGGCAAGTGCGTATTCTGAAACACGTGCGCGAAAAGCTTTGCCTCCACGGTGCAGCTTTGCGCCGACAACATTCTGATCATGCTGTCGATAGCACACAAGTGCTTCGTCTACGAACGCTAATGGCGCTGACGCGCGCGCAACCAAAGCCAGCCACAGGTCGTGATAATAATGAACGCCGTCCTGTTTTGGGAACGGAATAGCCTGTGTCATAACATCACGGGTGACGATGGCGGTCATACCTGTCACGATATTCCGATATAGTAAATCGGGCAAACGCGGTGCCGTTTGGCGGCGTTCTTTTCGAAATAATGATTTAGCGACAGGAGTTCCGGCTGCATCAACAATTCTGGCATCGCAATGGACCAAGCCAGCATTCGATCGTTGCAAAGCGGTGATGCATTTTGACAGCTTTTCAGGGTGCCAGATATCGTCCTGATCACAGCAGGCAAAGAATTCGGCTTCACTGGATAAGGCTGCTGTCAGACCCGCTTCGAACGCTTTGACAGGGTCCAGTGTCGTATCCGGTTCAATCAGGTGGACCTGATTGTTTATGTCGTGTGTCAGGGTTTTTATCAGATCTTTCGAAACAAGATCCGCCACAACAATGTGCAGATCCCAGTCTTGAAACGTTTGCGCCACTAAGGATTGTATTTGTTCGCGCAAAAAACCTGTGTCGGGATGAAATACTGCCATAACGATTGCTATTTTTGGCATCTGTGCCCCTTCCCGAAGTCATAGAAGGATCATGGCAGGTGTTGTTTGAAATCAGGTTAATCGACACGCATTAATTGCCGATGATGTGCGATGCCATCCCCGACCGAGGTGTGATAGTACAGCTTACCATCATGCAGCACGATCGCATGTTCGCACAAACGCTGCACCAGCTCCAACCCGTGGCTTACGACAATCGCGCCCGACCCTGCCATGCGATCTTCGAACACTTTCGTGCTTTTGTCCCGAAATGCGGCATCGCCAACGGATGTCACTTCGTCGACAAGGTAAGTGTCAAAGGGAATGCCCATGGAAACGCCAAAGGCCAAACGGGATTTCATACCTGCGGAATAGGTGCGCACGGGCAGGTGGAAATGTTGGCCTAACTCTGCAAAGGCTTGCACGCTGTCGACCAAGGCATCTGTATCAACGCCATAGATGCGCCCGACAAAGCGGGCGTTTTGTGCGCCACTCAGGTCGCCATGAAAACTGCCTGCAAATCCGATGGGCCATGATATTGTGCCGCGGGTGATAACCCGTCCGCTGTCGGGGTCCATTGTGCCCGCAATCATACGCAGCAGGCTGGATTTTCCGGCACCATTGCGACCCAGCAGGGCAATTGATTTCCGGCTGGGCAATGTGTGCGTGATGTCATCTGCAACGCGGGTGACGCGGCCTTTGATGCGGTAGGTTTTGCATAGATTTTGCAGCCGGATCATCGGCGATCCCGGATGGAATAATACAGCAACAATCCGATGGACCACATCACGGCCAATCCACCTGCAATCAGTGATAGCAGCGTCAAGCGACGGGGATATTCGGATCGTTCTGCGCGGGTCGGTGTAATGTGCGCCGCCAGATATTTCTGAGTGCGCGATGTATCAGCCTTGGCCGTTTCAAAGTTTGCGCGGCTTGCGACATATGCGGTTTGCGCGAATTCAACATCGACCGACAAAGCCTCAAACTGGGACATGAGGGTCGCATATGCGATTTCAGCAGATGTCCCCCATGTATTGCGTTCTTTGACAATCAGACCCTCAACCACTTCGATACGGCGTTGGGCCAAATCCAGACGCGGATCACCTGCGCGGGTTTGGGTGGATAGCAGTAGATCATAGTCGATCAACGCCTGCGCCTTTTGTGCCTGAAGTGAATTCAGCAACCCCAAGCGCCCCGCAATGTCTGCCTGCGGGTCGAGTATTTGATGCGTGGTCCGAAAATCGCTGAGCGCTGCCCGCGCAGTATTTAGATTTTCTGTAGCTGTCATCACCTCCGCCTCGGCTAATCGCATGGTGTCAGATTTTGTGATGTCTGCTATCGTATTGATCAATTGCTTTGATTGATCCAGCACAGCCTGCGCAATGTGCTTTGCATCGTCGGGTCGAAAGGCATTTGCGCGTATCTGAATCAGGCCAGCATTTGAGTCATACGCGACATGTATCATCCGCTGCCAATAGCGGTGCATGTCTTCAATTGTGGCATCAGGGGAAAGTGTGAAAACAGGGTCGCTTGAAACGGCCCATACCGCATCAAGATTCACGTTTTCGCCCACTTCTGTAACGATTTGCTGGCTGTGCAAATATGCATACAGAACATCGGCGTCTTTGGATGCGCTGCCGGACAAATCAGTTAAGCCGCCCAGTAAATCCAGCGACGCGCTGCTGCTGTCGTCACGGACGGAAAACGCCACGGTTGATGCAAATTGGGGCAGTGCAATCAAATATAAATAAATCGCTACGATCGCAGCAGGTAACAGAACTGTCACAACGAACGAAGCCCCGATCCAATGGTGTCGAGACTTAAAAGACGCCCTAGGTGCCAGCTGTGATTTGGGTGGCGCTTTCTGCACAATGACACGATCCCGCACAGGTGGCGCAGGCGCAGGGCCCTGCAATTCAGGGGGCAGTGTCAGCGGCGTGGCCAAGATTACGGTCCTTTCGTCGGGGTGTCGCCAATAGACCTATTCGTGCTGAAGGTTTTCTTAAGATCATCATGCAAAACTAAAGAAAATTCACACAGGATGTAGAAAGGTCGACATGTGCTTTTGACTGGTTTTGGACCTCGATGTTTTGCAAGCTTGCGCACGATTTTTGCCCTTATGCTGCGGGAAATGGCGACCACGTATGGGCGCTCCCCCGGCGGGTATATCTGGGCGGTGTTGGAACCCTGTGCCGGGATTGCATTGCTGACGTTTGTCTTTGCAATGGCGATCCCCGAACCACCTTTGGGCAGCAGTTTCCCCTTGTTTTATGCAGGTGGATTTCTGGCGTTCACGGCGTATTTGAATGTCAGTGCAAAGCTGACGATTGCGATCAGATTTTCTAAACCATTGCTGTTTTATCCTGCGGTGCGCCACACCGACGCGCTGTTGGCTCGGTTTATTCTGAATATCCTGACCGAGATCTTGGTGATTGTGACTGTTCTACTGGCAATCGTTCTGGTTTGGGATCTTAGGCCCGGTTTTGATCTACCTGTGATCATGTTGGGATTTTCGATGGCGTTTGTACTGGCACTGGGCGTGGGGACGTTAAATTGCTTTTTGATATCCATGTTCCCTGTGTGGGAACGTATCTGGGGAATCCTAAACCGACCCCTGTTCATCATTTCCACACTGTTCTTTTTGTTTGAGACTGTCCCTCATCCCTTCAACGCAGTCCTATGGTTCAATCCCTTGGTGCAT
>JBMZCY010000065.1:0-9285 GCA_049613825.1 Planktomarina sp. | reverse complement strand
CCAAACGATTGGTGTCTGCGCCGCAAAACCGCGAACATGCGAAATCGGCCAGTCGGTGTCCTGCGATTATCAATATGGAATCGCGCTATTTTGTTGTGAACTGTCCGTTTGATATCCATTTGGGGTTCGGGCGGAACAAAGAAGGCAAACCAACCCTGATCAACCGTGCGGGCAAAGCAAGTCCGATCCGGGCATCCAAACTGGGTCAGGCCCTTGTGCTGACGTCTGAATCGGAATGGCGCTTTCCAGATCGACCGACAATTCAGCTAAAATTGCCTTATCTGTTTATTGCGGATGAGCCTGTTTATGTGACGCAGATTTCTGCATTCGCTCATTACCGGAAAACGCCGCTGCCCGGCACGATCTTTGGCGGGCGCTTTCCGATCCATGTCTGGCCACGTCCGCTAATGTGGGCGTTTGAATGGCATGATCCCAAACAAGACATCGTCTTGAAACGGGGCGAACCTTTGTTCTACTGCCAGTTTGAATCGACCGACCCATCCCGCCCGATTTCAATGTCCGAGGCTGAAATGACACCTGATTTGCAAGGATATATGGAACATATCGGGGGGGCGGTGAATTACGTCAATCAAACGTTTAGTCTGTTCAAAGCAGCTGAAAAGGCGCGGCCGAAGACTCTGTTGACCAAAAAAGGATAAGGCCCCCGATTGCATGGGGGCCTTTGGGTTTCATAAAACCTTTTTAGTTATGCCGCTTCTGGGGCAGCGTTTGCTTGTGCAAGTAGGGATGCCCGATCTGCGACCTGACGCAGGTTTGCCATGGCTTGACTAAACCCAAGGCCGAGACAAAGGCAGACAATTCCAAGACCCGCGAGCAAGCCGACCTGTGGGGTTCCGCTTAGTATCGGCAGGGCGATTGCGGCCAGCATGACGCCCCCCAATCCGATGGCTAGAAAGCCAACAGAGATGACTTTAGAGGCGGCACGGGCGACACGTCCGCTGACAGGGCAAACGCCAATGTCTTTACCGATGTTTAGGATCATCATCGCCAGCGCGATCAGAACGGATAAGGCGATTACGAAGTAGCAGATAAGTAGAAAGTTCATTGTTCTTTTCCTTTTTGAGGTTCCGGCGCGGGTTGCACCGGTTTTTTGGTAAAAGCGTTGTAAAGAACGGGGATGGTTCCGGCCCAAAGCGGGGCGAAGACCAAGCCGAAGATGGCGTAAAGTGGTACTAGGTCCGGTAGGCGGACGGTGGATGCACCGTTGATATAATCTACGGTGATGTGGGTTAGGCACCATAGCAGCATAGCGATAGTAAAGCCTGACAGGCCCAAGACCGCATAGGCGCGTGCTGTCATGTTAATCCGGCCTGCAAAGGCAAGGATCAGCGGTAGACCCAAAATCAGATAGGGAAGATATCCAAAAAAGAGCGCGAAGACAGGTATGAAAATCGCCCAGAACCCAACGGCGGCAACGGCAACAGGTGCCAGAAGAAATGCGAACGTCATGGCCACAGGGGACACGGAGTCTTTTATAGGTGGAAGTGTTGGAACTGTCAGGACTGGCCATTTGGCGACACTGTACATTTGCTTTCCTTTCTACGGGTATTTCTGAATTAACAGAAATTTTGGGATAAATTTTTTAATCAGATTTGGGTAAGAACCGTGTGATCTTGCCGCCTAATTTAAGCAACGTCTTTTGGACCCCGCGCGGAATGCGGCTGACATCGCTGTACCAGTCGTCAAACTGCTGCATTGTGGTCAGCGTTTCTGCGATACGGTCTTGTACGTCTTTTGGCGTTTCATCCGTCTTGGCATCTTGTGCGACGTCGTAAAGTGCGTTTAGCGTTGGCAGGTATTCCCGCTTGCGGCGACCTTCGATTACCACAGTGACCAAGTCGAACATATCGCGGACAGAATGGAAATGATCCCTGCGGTCGCCCAGATTGCGAGAGGATGAAACCAGATCCCACGCCTGCAATTCTTTTAACGCAGTTGACACGTTAGAGCGAGCTAAGGACAGGGCTTCACAAATTTCATCGGCGGTCATGGGCTGTGGTGAGATGTGCAGCAACGCATGAATCTGCGCCACACTGCGGTTCACACCCCATTTTGTCCCCATATCCCCCCAGTGAAGGATGAATGATTGCATGGCAGGTGTCAGGTTCATCGGTCAATTCCGTAATTTCTGTATAAAGAGAAATATCTGTAGCTTGGCGTAAAGTCAACAGTATTTTCTGTAATAACAGAAATTTATAAAATGACGCGCTAAGGCGCGATATGATGTTTGCGTATCCCATCCGGGATACGCTGGGGATTAGGAGGGCGCTGCCCTCCTCTGCCGCGTTTCGCGTCATTCACCACCCGAGGTATTTTCGGCCTTATGTAGGAAACGCACCAAGCATTACGACAACCCTCGGATCGGGGGTGACGCGTGAGTAAGGTGTTATGTTATGTATTTGTTATAGCAGGGCTAAATTGCTTCAATGACACCCTGACTAACAAGGACATCACCTTGCAGTCCAATGCCAAAAACAAATTCGCAAGTTGTCTGACCTTTAACCTCACCAGATATGTCAGTGTAATGGACTGTGCAGGTAAATCTGTTTCCACCAAGGGCGTGTCTATGGTGCAGTTGTCCCGCGATCTGGATTGCCAGTACAAGACAGCCTTCGTGCTGGCCCACAAATTGCGCGAAGCTATGGCAACCGAAGTCCACACAGGCGAAGTTCTAGACGGTCACGTTGAAATCGACGGCGCATACTTTGGCGGTCACATTCGCCCAGCTAACCAAAAATCCAAGCGCGTTGATCGTCGTTTGAAAAGCACCAGACAGGCAAGCGCCGTGTGGTTGTTGCTATGCGCGAACGTGTGGGCCGTACATTGCCATTCATCGCGATGGGTGAAGGTGAAGGCGTTGCACTGGCTATGGAAAACGTATCCCGCACCGCAACCATGTCAGCCGACGAAGCGTCCCACTGGGATACGCTGCACGAAGGCTGGATGGTTGACCGCGTGAACCACTCTGAAATCTACAGCGACCACGGCAAGCACACCAACATGGTTGAGAGCTTCTTTAGCCGCCTGCGCAACATGATCGAAGGTCAGCACCACGGTGTATCAGCGCAAGATAGGCCTTGTTGTACGCCCGTTTGCCGTTTAGTTCTGGAAACTCTTTCAGCAGTACTGCCCCATGTCGGTTGCTGTGCTGGGGCCACGGTCACGCAAGGCGTTCAAAACAATGCGTGTTACCGCCCTTGTCTGCATGGGTGGGTAAAACTTGACGTTCGGAAGGTCTATTCCCCGCATCCCTAAGATCATTTCGGCCAGCATACCCTGCTGCCCACCTTGCTTTCGTAGCGCCAGTCATGCGCTGTTTATCGTTCTATCTTGCATACCCTAATTATGGATTCACACACACCTAAATCGAAGGTATGTTGTTGGTGCGTTTCCTACATAAGGCCGGGTATTTTTAGCAAACTGAAAGATTGAAATTTCTATTGCTCTAAAAAACTCCCGCCGGAGGCTTAGGCGGGACGCCTAAATCGTGCGCGTGCGCCAACTTCGATGGCGGCCGCGTTTAGACGGTTAATATCTAGTTCATAGCGAATTTCTTGCAACAACCGCAGTTCTGTTTGTTCCAAATGACCGTCTGCTGCTGCGACGTCGCAGGCCACAGCGTATGCAGTTTCGTAGAATTCTTCCGGCAGGTTGTCGCGGACCAGGCCAAGCACAGCTTCGATGCCTTCTTCTTCGTCCAACAAATCGAAGACAACTTGGGCCACTGTTTGCAGGCGATCGCCATCATAGCCTTGGAAGATTGGGAGATAGTTCATGATCGCCTGAATTGTAACCATTTCGGATCGGCGGATGTGGCTGTCGCTGGCGGAAACCGACATCATAATCGCAACAAGGCTATCTTGTGGGCTGAGGGGGTGAAGAATGTCTGACATGTCACTATCCTTATGTCTGTTACCTTGTACTTATTGACCCACCTGCCCAGCGACAATAGGGGGGATGAGTTTATAACATTGGAGCAACAAATGTCTGATCTGCGTGAAACAGCGATGCAATCGAAAGCCTGGCCTTTTGAAGAAGCACGTCGGATTTTGAAACGCTATCAGAAGAAGGCGCCTGAAAAGGGCTATGTGCTGTTTGAAACGGGTTACGGCCCGTCGGGGCTGCCACACATCGGAACCTTTGGCGAAGTGGCACGGACAACCATGGTACGCCGTGCGTTTGAAGTGATGTCAGATATTCCGACACGCCTGATCTGTTTTTCCGATGACATGGATGGAATGCGCAAGGTACCGGGCAATGTGCCGAACCCTGATGCGTTGAATGAATACATGCAGATGCCGCTGACCAAAGTGCCGGACCCGTTTGGGACACATGACAGTTTTGGTGCCCATATGAACGGCAAGTTGAACAGCTTCCTCGATACGTTCGGGTTTGAGTATGAGTTTATCTCGTCCACCGAATACTATGCGGCTGGCAAAATGGACGAAGTCCTGCTGCGGGCCTGTGCGTCCTATGACAAGATCATGGAGATTATGCTGAAATCGCTGCGCGAAGAACGTCGGGCGACGTATTCTCCGTTTCTGCCGATTTCACCTTCGACGGGGCGTGTGTTGTACGTGCCGATGAAGAATGTGACGGCGGATGGTATGATCACGTTTGATGATGAGGACGGGACAGAGGTCACGATCCCAGTTACCGGCGGGAACTGCAAGTTGCAGTGGAAGCCGGACTTTGGTGCACGTTGGGCCGCATTGGACGTGGATTTTGAGATGTATGGCAAAGACCATGCAACCAATACGCCGATTTATGATAACATTTGTCGGGTCTTGGGCGGTCGTGCACCAGAGCATTTCACGTATGAACTGTTCCTTGATTCCGAAGGGCATAAGATTTCGAAAACTTCCGGCAATGGGATTTCGATCGATGAATGGCTGACCTATGCGTCGACTGAATCGCTGTCCTACTTTATGTATTTGAAGCCAAAGACAGCAAAACGGATGCATTTTGATGTGATCCCGAAGGCAGTTGATGAATATCACCAGCAGTTGAACGCATATGCCAAGCAGGACAACAAAGCGCGGCTGAACAACCCTGTGTTCCACATTCACGGGCACAATGTGCCTGCGTCGAATATGGTTGTTCCGTTTGCGATGTTGTTGAACTTGGCGGCTGTTTCGAGCGCTGAGGACAAAGATAAGTTGTGGGGCTTTATTCAGCGGTATGCGCCTGAGGCTACACCTGCAACGCACCCTGATCTGGACCAGGCAGCGGGGTTCGCAGTTAGCTATTTCAATGATTTTGTGAAGCCGACGCGGGTGTTTCGTGCACCGACAGATCAGGAAAAGGCCGCATTGTCAGACATGGCCGCAGCGCTGAAAGATCCCGCATTGGCCAAGCAGATGATCGAGACAAAGAATGCGGCGATGGGGAACGATGATCCAGTGGCGGATTTGGATTTCACTAGTGCCGAAGATTTGCAGTCGGTCGTCTTTGCGGTTGGTAAGAACCATGGATTTGACCCTTTGCGCGACTGGTTTACTGCAATCTATGAAGTGCTGTTGGGCGCATCCCAAGGGCCGCGTTTTGGTGGGTTCATTGCGCTGTATGGTCTGAACGCATCCATCGAGTTGATCGAAGCGGGTGCAAAAGGCGAATTGGTCTGAAACTTTTCCACCTTTGGTGACGTGACTTGAAGGAATTGGCTGCAGGGCTAGGCTTTCAGTCAGGAACCGGAGGTGGAACATGAAATCAATTCTATTGGCCGCAGGGCTGTTTGTGGCGTCGTTTGCGCCTGCGTTTGCAAACGAAGAAGATGTGCAAGCGACGATCCAAAACCAGATCAATGCGTTTATGGCAGATGATTTCGGTAAGGCGTTCACCTATGCCAGTCCGATGATCAAAGGCATGTTTGGCGGTAATCCAGAACGCTTTGGTGCGATGGTCCGCAATGGTTACCCGATGGTGCATCGTCCCGCGGATGTGATGTTCCTCGAATCCCGCGAAGTTGATGGCGGATTTCGCCAGATGGTGCAAATCCGTGATGGGAACGGAAATTTCCATACCCTTGATTATCAAGTGATTAACAGTGAAAATGGTTGGGTTATCAACGGTGTACAGTTGATAAAGGCCCCGTCGATGGGTGCGTAAACCGCACCGAACGGTCCGCTTAGGCCGTATTAAACAAAGATAAATATTCCTAGGGTCGCAGGCATGCCCCGTGGTGTGCCACCGACATTACTGCGGCGGCGTTGACCGTCCGAAAGGGATATCCATGAACAAAGCAATCACCGACGGCATTGTCTTTACACCTTCTGCGTTTGAATTTGGGCTGAGCGCATGGTCGTCCCAAGACGGGCGACCCGGGCAGGATACTTACGCCAATGCCAACAACGCGGCCTATGTGCCTGCGGATCAAGACTTTTCCGGTTGCATGGAATTGCAAAAAATTTCTGGCACCACAAAGCTGCGGGCGTTCACGCGAACACCGATGGAGCCGGGCTGTTATTTGAAAATCTCGGCCCGTGTGAAGTTGATTTCCGGCGCGTTTCCAACTGTACGGATTGCAGCATGGCCGGGGAAAGCGAATTTTTCCAAGGTCACGGGTGTGCCTGAATTCGGACCATCTACGACGCTGGCATCTTACGGCGATGTGGTCGAAGTCTCAGCGGTTGTCGGGTCTGGCAATCGTGGCGGTGTGGACATGGCATGGGGCAAGGACGCGGCTTACGGCCATTTCGGGTTAGACCTGACAGGGCCAAACGGCGGCATTGTCCGCATTGATGACCTGCTGATTGAAGAAGTATCAGGCGCGTATGTCAACCAACAGCTGGGTGCGGTCGATGTGCGCGATTACGGCGCTGTGGGTGATGGTGTCACTGACGATCACAATGCGTTTGAAGCTGCAGATAATGCGGCCAATGGTCGTGAAATCTTGGTCCCCGCAGGGACGTTTTATCTGGCAGACAGTGTGACGTTGGAAAATCCTGTAAGGTTTGTGGGCAAGTTGGACATGCCCGTGGCGGCACGGTTGACGTTGCTGAAATCTTTTAATTTGCCAACGTATATCGACGCCTTTCAGGACGAAGTTCTGGCGTTCAAAAAGGCGTTTCAAAGCCTGCTGAATTACAATGACCATGACAGTCTTGATATGGGCGGTCGCCGCATTCAGTTGACCGAACCGATTGATCTGGCTGCCGCTGTGCCAAACCGTACGCAATTCAACGCCCGGCGTGTGATCCGCAACGGGCAGTTTCAGGCGGATGCGTCTGGTGGTTGGGATAGTGATATTGTAACCGCGCAGGCCACTTATGATCCGGCTGACCGCAAGACACTGACAAATGTTCAGAATGTTGCAAACATTGCCGTGGGGTCATTGGTAGAAGGTAACGGAGTAGGGCGTGAAGTCTATGTCGCAGCCCGCAATATCGGTGCGCAAACCCTGACCCTGACGCTGCCGCTGTATGATGCCGAAGGTACGCAGAATTTCACGTTTACGCGGTTTAAATATATGCTCGACTTTTCGGGTTTTGCGCAGATTAGCATGTTCAATTTTGATGATGTCGACTTCCAATGCCAGGGCAATTCAAGTGCAGTGATGTTGGCGAAAGACGGCATCAGCAACCAGTTCCGTGATGTGCATATTACGCGGCCCAAGGATCGGGGGATTACCTCGGCGGGGACAGCGTGTCAGGGTTTGGCCTTTGACCGGTGTCAGTTTGTGTCTGATGAATCGCCCTTAAAGGTACAAGATCGGGTGTCCATTGGATTCAACGTGAACAAGAACGACCTAAAGGTGCGTGGGTGCCGTATTCTGCACCTGAAGCATTTTGGTGTGATAGCCGGGTCTGGCACGATTATGACCGGTAACCACTGGTTCCACGGGGATACAACCGACCAAGGTGTGCGCAAGGGTGGTGTGATTTTTACCAGCCCGAATATCAAAACGATGATTACAGGCAACTACATCGATAACAACTTTATCGAATGGACAAACGAACACGATGAAAGTCCTGATTTTAGCAACCAATTTTCCTTCGGGGGGCTGACGATTACGGGCAACATCTTTACCGTGAATGATGTGGCACCTTGGTTCAAATATATTGTGATCAAGCCTTATGGTGTGGGCCATACGATCTATGGCCTGACGGTGACGGGGAATGTATTCCGCGCGCTAAATGGTTCAATCGACCGGGTGGAAGGGGTGAACACCACCTTTGCCGATCTGGATATGACAAAGACCCGCAATGTCGTGGTGCAGGGTAATACGTTTCATGCGGTGAGCAATCCAATCTGGAACCCGTGCACACTGACCCATACGCAATCGTCTGAAAGTGGGGTGTGGAATGTTGAGTTCGCGCCGAAATTGCCGTTCGGCGGTCGTGCACGCACGGTTGAGTCTGTGGTGAGTGTGGGTCGTATCCAAAACGGGTCCAGTACTGTGTACAACAACCCTTATGTTCAGACGTCCCAAGGTCCGAATGGAAGTCAGGTGAAGCTGAATTGGGGCCAAAGTGTCAGGGGGCAGGCGACTGTGACCGCGCGGATGGACAATCCGTTATAAACACTTTCAAAGGCGGGCCATGGGGTTTATCCTGAACCTAGTTCAATGGAGATGGCAATGGCCCGCAATACTGATGCAAAACGTGCAGACTTGAAAACAAAGCTGGTCGATATTGCGGAACAAAAGATTGGCGAAGAAGGGATCGCGTCATTGAAAGCACGTCCTTTGGCCGCCGAAGCGGGGTGCGCGGTAGGTGCAATTTACAACGTCTTCGGCGATTTGAATGATCTGGTGCTGGCCGTGAACATGCGGACCTTCAAGGCACTGGGGGAAGAAGTGGGCGAAGCTGTCGCACCTGACGAATCCCCCGCAGACGCATTGATCACATTGGGTCATGCTTACTTACATTTCGCGATGAACCGCCCGCGCCATTGGCGGGCTTTGTTCGATGTGGAACTGACCGCCGAAAGTGATGTGCCAGACTGGTATAGTGCAGAACTGGCCCGTTTGATGGGGTATATCGCAGCACAGGTAAAGGCGTTGAAACCGGAACTGTCTGATGCCGACGTGATGCTGGTCACACGGACTTTGTTTTCATCCATTCATGGGATTGTTTGGTTAGGCTTGGAAAATCGAGTGTCAGGCGTTCCGCAAAGCGAGTTGGAACGGATGATTGAAATTATTCTAAGGGCCTTTTCCAAATAATTTGAACAAAGTTCACAAAAGTACTTGAACGGCATTCATTAGTCTCTATATCTCTATTCATGAACAAAGTTCACGACAGGAGAGAGAAATGTTTGCAA
>JBMZCY010000064.1:0-9347 GCA_049613825.1 Planktomarina sp. | reverse complement strand
GTTGTTATCACGGGATCCTTCACGAATTTTGGCCAAAGCATCCCAGTCGTTGAAGTCGATCCATTCGGATAGAACCAGAGGCGCCTCTGTCGGTAGATCCTTGAAATACCCCTCCAAGCGTGCGCGGCGGTCTTTGTAGGGTAAGGCGCGGATATCTTCACCCTGATCCTCCAGCAAGTCGTAAGCCCGTAAGATCACGGGGGCATCGGCCAGCAATTTCTTTGGTACGGTCTTGCGCCCGATCCGTTTTTGCAAACTGGCGAAGGACATCGGGGTATTGGTTTCGAAATCCCACGCAAGGACTTCACCATCCAGCACTGTGCCTTCGGGCAGAAAATCTACAGCGCGGGCCAGTTCGGGGAAGCGGGGGGTCATTAGGTCTTCGCCGCGCGACCACAGGTGGTGCGTGCCGTCGCGCAGGATCAACTGACCCCGAATGCCGTCCCATTTCCATTCGGCCCGCCAGTCGGTTGGGGGGCCGAGGTTTTTGGGAGGCCCGTCTAACCCGTAGGCCAGATAGAACGGATAGGGTTTGGATTGGTCGGCTGTCGGATCGTCGGACAGGACGAGGGATTCGTAGGTGACCGTTTCTGGCGTCCAGTCGCCCATCAGTTTGTGGGTCACCTCGGCCTCTTCCTGACCTGTGGCTTGGGACAGGGCGCGGGTCATCAGTTTCTGGGAAATGCCTATGCGGAACCCGCCGGTCAGCAGCTTGTTGAACAAGAACCGTTCGGTAGTGTCGAGGCGGTTCCATGAGGCGAGAATTGCCGCCTTACGATCCGGTTCCTCCATCGTTTTCAGCTTGGCCTGAAATGCGATCCATTCGTGCAGGGGGATATCGTCTGGCGCCTCGGCCTCTGGCAGGACCAGCGCAATGGTTTCGGCCAGATCACCGACAATGGGATAGGATTCCTCAAACAGCCACAGGGGAATTTCAGCAACCTCTGCCGCCCATGTTTTCAGCAGCGCTGTTGTTACCGTCCGCTTTGGACGGCGGCCTGAAAACAATGCAATCATCCACAGCTTGTCACGCGGTTCTGCGACTTCGAAAAAGTCACGCATCGCCGCGACTTTGGCGTTGGTTTTTGTGGTCTGATCCACGGCTGTGAACAAGGCAGCAAAGTCCTTCATTCAGCAGCTTTCAGGAACGCGC
The DNA here is from genome assembly GCA_049613825.1 of Planktomarina sp. Classification (GTDB taxonomy): domain Bacteria; phylum Pseudomonadota; class Alphaproteobacteria; order Rhodobacterales; family Rhodobacteraceae; genus Planktomarina. Next base: position 8,194 of record JBMZCY010000064.1, on the reverse strand, counting down.
CCATTTCTGCGACAGATCTATCTGCCAATGCTGACCATCCCGCGTGCAATTGATAGACATGGGGAACGCCCGTCACAGCATTGCCAACTGAAAATGGAACCGCGGCCAACAGGGCGCGTGCATCGGGGGCCAGTAGTTCTTCTTCGACATAATGCACGATGATCGGGCAGGGCGTATCGGGCAGATGATCCAAAGGGGACAGGCGCGGATCACTTTCGTCCTGTATATCAAATGCGATCGCCACCCGCCTTGTCCACGATTGTGAAATGATGCGTTCGCGGCTGAAGTCTGCTTCTGGATCATCGGCCATGGCACGGACTGTCACCAATGGTGAAATCAGGGCTGCGGCTTTCACGGGTTTGCCGGATGCAATCAACGCTGCCGCCAATTGCCCGCCCGCACTGTCGCCCCCGACGCACACCGGACCCGTTTCGGCCAATGCATCAAATACCGCTTCTGCATCATCATGGCCTGCGGAAAATGGACCTTCGGGGGCCAGCGCATATTTTGGAAGATAGACCACCATGCCTGCCTGTTCGGCCAAACGTGCGGCCATCCAGCGATGGGTGATCGGACTGCCTGTTGTGAACCCGCCGCCGTGGAAATAGAGCAGTGTCGGTGCAGTCTTGGCTACGCCGGGGGGAACGATGCGCAGGGTTTTGACGCCTGCGACTTTGGTCCAGCTGATCCGGCATCCGCGCAAGGGGCGGTAAAGTGCACGCGCCCCTAATTCTAACATGCCACGCAATAGGGCTTGGTTTGGGATGAATTTTAGCAACGGCTTTAACATTACCGCGGTGTTTACGTTGAAAAAATGGTCGGCAAAGCTGAGTTTGGTCATTCTGAATCCTTGAGTGTTTCGCCTGAGTAGTCCGTGCTAACGACATGCGCATCATAGCCTTGTTCGCGCAGCCATTTGGCGAAGATGGACGTATAGCCGTGGGTTACAAAGATTTTCTCGGCCCCTGTTGCGGCGATGGCTTCGTTTAATCCGGGCCAGTCGGCGTGGTCTGACATGATGAAGCCACGATCCACCGCACGGCGGCGACGCACCCCGCGCATGGCCATCCATCCGCTGGCGAATGCTGTGGATTGGGGGCCGAGTTTTTGGGACCACGCCGATCCAATGGCGGAGGGCGGGGCTATGACAAAGGCACCGGGGTGATCTTTGATATTGGTGTCTTTGGTGACCAGAACAGTATCCGGCAGTTTTACACCCTGTGCGCGCAACACGCGGTTCGTGTTTTCAATCGCGGCATGGCACAGGATCGGGCCTTGGTCGTCCAGTGCCGTCATAATCCGCTGCGCCTTGCCGAGCGAGTATGCGCCGATGATGCTGGTCTTTCCCTGTGCCGCGTTTTCTGCCCACCACTGGTTTAGGTCTGCTTTCAAAGTGGCCTGTTCGGTCCATTTGAACACAGGCAAGGCGAAAGTGGATTCAGTGATGAAGGCATGGCATTTGATAGGCTCGAACGGTTCACTCAACCCGTCATTAACGGTTTTGTAGTCACCGGCTGCGACCCAGACTTCGCCACCCACATCGATCCTAATTTGCGCCGACCCCGGTACGTGACCCGCAGGGTGAAAGCTGACCGATGCCCCACCGATCTGCATTTTTGTGTCATATGAAACTGTTTCCAAAGACACATCGCCCAAACGGTGCCGCATCACAGGACCGGCTGCATCTGTTGCCAGATAATGCTTGTGACCCCATCGCGCATGGTCTGCATGGCCGTGTGTAATCAACGCACGGTCAACGGGTTTCCAAGGATCAACGTAGAACCCCCCTGCTGGGCAATACATGCCGCGATCTGTGAATTGTAAAACCATATGGCGAAGCTAGCACAGGGGATTGCGCATACCAGTGTGTTGTGACTTTCTTGGCCCAACAAAAGGACATCCCATGACCCGTATCGCAAATTTTAAATCCCGCATGGCCAATCGTGACATGATGGCAGGCACATTTATGAAGACACCCGCTTATGAATTGATCGAGGTTTTGGCGTCGTCCGATCTGGATTTCATCTGCATCGATATGGAACATTCTCCGTTTGATCGCGCCCGTGCGGATACATGTCTGGCTATGGCGCGGGCGTTGGATCTGCCTGTGCTGGTCCGTGTGACGCATTTCAGTGCTGAGACTGTATTACAAGTTCTGGACATGGGTGCTGTTGGCGTCGTCGCCCCGCACATTGTGAACGCTGAGCAAGCCGCTGATCTGGTCCGTGTATCCCATTTCGGGAACGGTGGACGTGGGTTTGCAGGCGGGACACGTTGGGCAGGCTACGGGACGCAGTCCATGAAGCAGGTGTTGGAGCAGACGAAGGAAACTATTGTGATCGCCCAGATCGAAGAACCCGAAGCATTGGCGAACGTCGAAGCGATTGCTGCGGTCGAAGGCATTGACGGGTTGTTCCTTGGACCATCGGATATGTCGGTGTCGCTGGGTTATACCGACACAGGGTCCGATGAATTGTTGCAGGCATTGGAGCGTACTGGGGCGGCATGTGCGGCGAATGACAAAGCGTACATGACGTTCACGCCAAACGGGGCCAAAGCCGCTGAATGGGCGAAATACGGATGCCATATGTTCTTTATTGGGTCCGAGCAGGGCTGGATGAAACAAGGCGCCAACCGTGATGCAGCAGATGTGCACGGTATCAAGGCGTGAAGTTTCTGCGGTTCGGAGAGATTGGTTCCGAGAAACCCGGTGCGTTGGATGCAGAAGGCAATATTCGTGATCTGAGCGGGATGATGGCGGATATCGACCCTGCGAATTTACCCGACGATTTGGGCGACGTGCCTTTAGTCGATGGTAACCCACGCCTTGCAATGCCAATCCCGCACGTCGGGAAATGTGTGTGCATCGGCCTGAATTACTCCGATCACGCTGCAGAAGCGGGGATGGATCCGCCATCCGAGCCGATCGTGTTTATGAAAGCCACCTCTGCACTCACAGGCCCAAACGATGGGGTTACAATCCCGCGTGGATCACAGAAGACAGATTGGGAGGTTGAGCTGGCGATTATCATCGGCAAAACCGCCAAGTATGTGGATGAAGTGGATGCCTTGGATCATGTCGCGGGGTATGCGGTTTTTAACGACGTATCCGAACGGGCGTTCCAGACCGAACGCGGTGGGCAGTGGACCAAGGGCAAAAGCTGCGACACATTCGGGCCGTTGGGGCCTTATCTGGTAACGCCGGATGAAGTTGGGGATGTGCAGGATTTGACAATGTCGCTGTCAGTGAACGGGGATGTTCAGCAAACTGGCAACACATCGAACATGATCTTCCCTGTGGCCCATATCATCAGTTATCTGTCGCAAATGATGACGCTGCATCCCGGTGATGTGATCGCGACCGGAACCCCGCCCGGTGTGGGTATGGGGCAAAAGCCACCCCGCTATCTAAAGCAGGGTGATGTGATAGAGTTAACAATCGAAGGGCTAGGCACCCAGCGGCAAGCAGTTGGCGCGGATTAAAGCCCGAACACCTCGGCCACTTTGGTGAAAAAGCGCGCGCGTGTGGCGGGCGTTTCCATCAAAATCTCATGCTTTGCATCATCGACAATTTCCAAGCTGCCGTTTGACCAACCCGCCACACGGGCCTTGATCGCGTCAGGATCGACGATTTCTTCGTCTGTTCCCAAAAACGTAACGCTTGGGATATCCGGTACGGGTAGTTTGGACACAGCTTTCATTTCGCGTAACGCTGTGCCCAGCCATGCGATAGATGGGCCTGCCATTTCAAAATCAGGCATCTGTTCCAGCTGGTTCAATATGTAAGCGAACATCTTTGGATCGGTTGTCAAACGGTTGCGATCTTGGTGATTCTTTTCCAGCAGGGAACGCGATTCCGCACCGGGTGCCAATTGGTCGCGGATTGCGAAGGGATTGGCGATGGCGGTAACGCTCCACGCGGTGGCACGCAGTGGCGGGCTAAGTTGGATGCCCCACATTGGTGCCGAAAATGCAGCGGCCTTGACGGATAGGCCATTCATCAACCCCCGCAAGGTGATGCAGCCACCCATCGAATGCGCACATAGATAGTGATCCCCGTGCAAGCCCATATCCTTGGCGTAATCTACCATCGCAGTCAGATCATGTTGGAAATCAGAAAACTGATCCACGTGACCGACCAAACGGTTCGCGCCGGAACGATCAGACAGACCTTGGCCGCGCCAGTCGATCACAACAACCGACAGGCCCATTTTTTGAAAGTCACGGACGCTGTCGCCGTATTTCTCAATATACTCGGTTCGTCCGGGGCAGAGCAAAAGCGTGCCTTTTGCGTTTTCCGTCACCCAATGGGCCAGACGAATGCGAACGCCATCAACCGCCTTGCGCCAATGCGCAACACCCCCGTCGGGGGCATTGGCAAGATCAAGAAATAAAGGTGCTGTCATTGTTTATGACAGGACGGATGCCAGTGACATTGCTTTGCCCATGTCACCATCGACGGACAGTTTGCCTGTCATAAATGCAGTGGTCGGGTTCTGGCTGCCGTCCATGATGCCTTGGAAGACGTCTGCTGATGCCGACAATGTTACGTCTGCGTCTTCATCGGAAATGCGTGCGCCTGTATCGTCGATGACAATCGCACCTTCGTCTTCGATGGCGAACTTTGCAGTCCCCGAAAAGCCCGATCCTGCCATTTTATCATTCAGTGCTTCAACTGCTTGGTTCAGAATATCAGACATAGCGTTTTCCTTTGATCGCTTGATTGTGACGGCCAGGGGCTGGTCAGCTGTGGCCGTTGTGTTATCTTTATTACATGCGCAATATTGGCCAAAAATACAAATCTATCGTAGGGGCAATTTTTGCGTTGTGTCTGGTGCCCCCTGTTTTTGCACAGACCAGCGGGATGGACGCGCTGTTTGACCGTCTGCAAACAGTTGCCCCCGAAGATGCCCCGTCCATTGTCGCGAAAATCGAACTTGAATGGTCCAAAAGCGGATCACCTGCGATGGATCTTTTGCTGCGCCGCGGGCGTAAAGCGTTAGAGGCGGATCAAGTTGACGAAGCGATCAACCATTTCACCGCCCTGACAGATCATGCCCCCGAATTTGCCGAAGGCTGGCACGCGCTGGCGATTGCGTATTTCGACAAAGAACAATTCGGTGTTGCGATGGGCGCGATTGAACGCACCCTTGCTTTGGAACCTCGCCACTTTGGCGCGATGGAGGGGTTGATGGTTCTACTGGATGATGCGGGCCATACCGACCAAGCCCTGCGTGTTGTGTCATTGATCGAGGCTATACATCCCCACCATCCCCAACTAAGCAGTTACAAAGAACGGCTAGAGGCGAAATCGTCGGGCCGAAAACTGTAGATATTTGACCGGATGGGGGCGTGCCACATGGCCCAATCACAGCGCATTGTGGCCGTCCTTGGCCCCACCAATACCGGCAAGACCCATTATGCCATTGAACGGATGTTGGCCCACCGCACTGGGGTGATTGGTCTTCCTTTGCGTCTGCTGGCGCGTGAGGTTTATGACAAAATCGTCGCAATCAAAGGACCGTCTGTCTGTGCTTTGGTGACTGGCGAAGAACGGATTGTCCCGGACCGCGCGGTGTATTGGGTTTGCACAGTCGAGGCGATGCCGGAAATGGTCGCCGACTTTGTGGCGATTGATGAAATCCAGCTGTGCGCTGATCCCGAACGCGGTCACGTGTTCACTGACCGTTTGCTGCACAAACGCGGGATTCAGGAAACGCTGCTGATGGGCGCAGAAACCATGCGCCCTGCGATTGCCGAACTGGTGCCACGTGCGCAATTCATGAAACGCGAACGGTTTTCGCATCTGATCTATTCAGGTGCGAAGAAATTGTCGCGGATGGTGCCTCGGTCGGCGGTTGTCTCGTTTTCAGTAGATAATGTTTACGGGATTGCTGAGTTGTTGCGCCGTCAAAAGGGTGGTGCGGCTGTTGTGATGGGGGCTTTGTCACCTCGTACGCGGAACGCGCAAGTCGAGATGTATCAAAACGGCGATGTTGACTACCTTGTCGCGACAGACGCCATTGGCATGGGCCTGAACCTTGATGTGACTCACGTTGCATTTTCGGCCACCTCTAAATTCGACGGCCGTAAGATGCGGCAGCTGATGCCGAATGAGCTTGCCCAGATCGCAGGCCGTGCGGGTCGTTACATGAAAGACGGCACCTTTGGTGTGACGGGCGAAGCGCAACCGTTCCATGAGGAAACTGTTGATGCGATTCAGGAAAGCCGTTTCCCGCCGCTGAAAAAACTCTACTGGCGCAATACCGCGTTGCAGATGGGCAGCATTGATGCGTTGATCCGCAGCTTGGAAAAGCCAACGAATGACGACTGGCTGTCCCGTGTCCGTGAAAGCGACGACCTTGCGGCGTTAAAAGCCGTGGCGTCTGACGCCGAGGTCCGCGCACGGGCAGGGGACGGGCTTTCGGTCAAGCTGCTGTGGGATACCTGCCGCATTCCTGATTTCCGCGGGATCTCAAACACCGAACACGCTGGCATGGTTGGCACGATTTTTAACTACCTGCACGAATACGGCAAAGTCCCTGACGACTGGCTGGCACGTCAAATCAAGCGGATTGATAAAACCGGTGGCGATATTGATACACTTTCGAAACGCTTGGCGTTTATCCGCACATGGACATATGTTGCGCAGCGTAGCAATTGGGTGCATGACCCAAACCATTGGCGCGGCGAAACCCGTGCTGTAGAAGACCGACTGTCAGATGCGCTGCATAACGCGCTGACCCAAAGATTTGTCGACCGGCGCACATCAATGTTGTTGCGGCGGTTGAAACAGAAGGAGAGCCTGGTGGCTGAAGTAAACGATCAAGGTGAAGTAACTGTCGAAGGACAATTTGTCGGGCGGCTTGAAGGGTTCCAATTTCGACAGGATGCAAGCGCGTCACCGGACGAAGCCAAAACACTTCGCCAGGCCAGCCTGCAGGCGCTGACACCCGAATACCATTTGCGGTCTGAACGGTTTTATAACGCGCCGGACACTGAAATCGATTTCACCGAACAAGGCGGGATGATGTGGGGCACGATGGCTGTTGGCAAACTGGTTGCCGGTTCCGATCCGCTGCGTCCGACTGTGAAGGCGTTCGTTGATGACGAAGCTGGGCCAGATATCGCAGAAAAAGTAGCACGCCGAATGCAGCATTTCATTGATCGCAAGATCGATGCGTTGTTTGAACCGCTGTTGGCGATGCAGAAGGACGAAGCTTTGACAGGCATGGCACGCGGGTTTGCGTTTCAGATGGTCGAAGGTCTGGGCCTGCTGCCGCGTGCAGACGTGGCTGATGATGTAAAATCCCTAGACCAAGATGCCCGTTCTGCATTGCGCAAACACGGCATCCGCTTTGGTCAGTTCACGATCTTTATGCCGTTGCTGTTGAAGCCTGCGCCAACACGTCTGCGCTTGGTTCTGTGGTCGCTGGCGAAGAACTTGCAAGAATTCCCTGAATCTCCACCTGCAGGTCTGGTGACTGTGCCGACTGATAAATCCGCCCCCGATGGTTACCACCTGATGGCTGGCTATCGCGCTGCGGGTGATCGCGCCTTGCGTGTCGATATGGCAGAACGTCTAGCGGATATGCTGCGGACACAAGATTCGCGTGGGGGGTTTGAAGCAACGCCAGATATGCTGTCGATCACGGGTATGACGCTGGAACAGTTCGCAAACCTAATGGAAGGTTTGGGCTACAAAGCTGTGAAAGACGAACGCGCGAAGGTGAAACCTGCGCCTGTTGAAGAAGCGAAACCTGAGGGTGAAACGGCTGAGGTTGGGATTGAGGTGAAGGCAGAGGAAACACCTGCTGAACCAGTTACCGCTCCCCTCGCACCGGAAACAGCTGTCGAAGACACTCCGGCAGACATGGAAACCTTCTACACCTTCACATGGGGTGGTCGCGCCAACAAGCCGCGCCGCCCTCAAGGTGATCGGAATGCTAAAGGCAAACAAGGCAGCAAGCCGCGCAATGCTGGCGGCAAGCAAGGTGGCAAACGTGATGATAAGGCCAAATCCTTCTCGGCGCGCCCACCCAAGAAAGAAAAGCCAATTGATCCTGACAACCCGTTCGCTGCAGCGTTGATGGGGTTGAAAAAGTAAATGGGTGACGCTGCTCCGACCATCCGGTTGGATAAGTGGTTGTGACAAGCGCGGTTTTTCAAAACCCGCTCGCTGGCAACCAAGGTG
>JBMZCY010000063.1:0-9484 GCA_049613825.1 Planktomarina sp. | reverse complement strand
ATCGACGGCGGACATGATCATACTGGAACTGAGAAAAGCGCATTGGACTTGGCGGCCCTAAAGGCGGCGTTGATGGATTTATCCCCCGTTTCTGGTTTTGCGATTGTGGGGCAATTTGCCACACGCAATCCCGCTGCCTTTTTGGTGTCTGCTTATGGTCAGGCGCTGATGGGGGGGCGGATCAAACCATGGGCCGAATTTGTTGAAAATGCTGCGTGGTGGAAGTATCGCTGGACCCGCGTGCTGCGCCCTATTGTTCAAACAGCGGGATGTGCCAGCATCACGGTTTGGCGCTACGAAGATTATGGGGATTTAACCGAAAGCATTGCGAAAACCCTGTTAGGTAAAAAACACCCCCCTGTGACGTTTCAAAAATCTGAACAGGTGAATACAGGATTGTCGAAAGCCGCCGTAAAACATTGCTTGAAATGGCATGCCGAGGGGCGCGAGGGAAACCTGGCAAGATTGGCCCGTGACGAATTTCCGATTTCGGCAGAGTTTCCAAAATTCAATCCATGGTCCGGCTACGACAAAGGATACGCAACAGCTTGCTATGACAGAGATATGTTGGAATTGGATGATATGGATGGGGTCCGCGTTTTGTAGTGTGATGCAGACTGGGCTTGAACTTCCGCGCAGTCGGTCGTACCTACGTCTAAACGCAGTCAAAGGTGAAATATGGCCCGGACCAACCCAATTCAGTTTGTGAACCAAACCCGCGCAGAAGTGGCAAAAGTCGTCTGGCCATCCCGCCGCGAAGTTATGATCACCACTGGTATGGTGCTGGTCTTTGCACTGGTCTGTGCATTGTTCTTTACCGGCATTGATTTCGTGATCCGGTCTGGTCTGACTGCGACCCTAACGTCCTTCGGCTAAGCCCTTGAAAATTGCATAGGGTGTGGGGTATCCCATTCCCAATCTTACACAGGCGCGGCGCGAATCAGCCCGCGCCCGTTTTTATTCAGCCGCGCGATTTTCGCGCCCCCGATTGAAAGGCCAAGCGTCATGGCGAAAAGATGGTATTCTGTCAGCGTTCTGTCGAACTACGAAAAGAAGGTGGCCGAAGCCATCCGGACTGCTGTGATCGAAGAAGGCATGGAAGACCGGATCGAAGAAGTTCTGGTTCCGACTGAAGAAGTCATCGAAATCCGTCGCGGCAAAAAAGTGCCCGTCGAACGACGTTTTATGCCGGGGTATATTCTGGTGCGGATGGAGCTTTCGGACGAGGCATACCATCTTGTGAACTCCACCAACCGCGTCACAGGCTTTCTGGGGCCGCAGGGCCGCCCGATGCCGATGCGCGATGCCGAAGTGAACAATATCCTGAACCGCGTTGAAGAAGGTCAGGATGCACCACGTCTGGAAATCAGTTTCGAGATTGGTGAGAGCGTGAAGGTCAATGAAGGTCCGTTCGAAGATTTCGACGGAACAGTCGAAGAAGTCGACGAAGAAAACCAGCGCTTGAAAGTGACCGTGTCCATCTTTGGTCGCGCGACACCGGTCGAGTTGGAGTACACTCAGGTGACCAAACAAGGTTAACCTTTGATGCGCCAAGGGCACGCCCTACGGAATTGGAAGGCGGGGTTTTGACCTCGCCTTTTTTATTGCGCTGTAGCCGGATTGAAAATCACAGGTTAGAGTTCGGACAAACATTTTGAACGAACGCCTTATGATTGAAACATTGCCCCCCGTTATTGCCACCCTGAGCATCATCATTCTAGGTGCTGCCTTGGGTATGGCCCCAGTGCGCAAATTGATTGAGATGTACGAGGCGAAGCATGAACTGAAGCAAGGATCTGCCAGCATGTTCCGCCGCTTGTCCGGATGGTTTTTTATCGTGATCTGGCTGGCCGTCATTTGGTTCCTATCCACGATCACGGGGGATTGGTGGATCACAGGGGATTGGGAAGGCGCTTTGGCCCGCAGTGGCAAGCGGTTGGAAATAATCTTGCACATTCTGGCGGCGCTGGGCGATGACTGATCCAAGGCCGCTGGCACAAACCGATTTGATGTGTTCGAGCTGTGCAGGGCAATGCAGCTTTGACCCAAAGGGCGGGGCGCTGATTTGTGACAGTTGCGGCGCGGGGCATTTTATTGCCATTGATCCAGACGTCGATCCATCCGAAGAACAGCCCTACGATCCCGATCTGCCGCACACCGAACAACCACGCTTTGCCAAGGAACAGGAACATCGCTGCACCACATGTGGTGGGGATGTGGTGTTTCAGGGGCATTCGATTTCCGAACATTGCCCCTATTGTGACGGGCGGCTGGTGAAACATGTGCAGTCTGAAAGCTATGTTACTTTGGGGATCATTCCTTTTGCGGTATCGCAAAATGAGGCCCAGACCAATGCCCAAAGCTGGGTGGGCAAGCGCTGGGCTGCGCCGGATGATTTGGGCGATGTTGTCGCCACGTCCCGCGTAGCCGGGATTTATGTGCCGTTTTGGACATTTGATAGTACCGAGACGGTGGATTACAAAGTCTGGTATCGCGTCAAAAGTGGCAAGCAAACCGTGACCCGCACCAAAAGCGGGGCGATGACGACGATCTTTGACGATCTGCTTGTGCCTGCGTCCCATCATGTGACGCCTTTAATTCGTGACGGTATTCTGCATGAATTCGACCCGATGCAGTTGCGTCCGTTTGATCCCGCCTATCTTGCGGGTTTTGCTGCGGAACGGCACCATCAATCGATAAATGAAGGCCTGAAAGCGAACGCGGATGATAAGGACGTTCTTCTGCGCAACCGGATCAAAGGGCATTCGGGCAAAAGCCGTATCACCAAGGTCAGCTATATGACCGACACAAGCGGAATCAAATACCGCCGCATCCTGCTGCCTGTTTGGATTTTACATTACTCGTACAAGGGTAAAGCCATGAAAGTCGTCACCTGCGGCTTGCGCGGGCGCACGTTCGGGGAACGTCCGTTTGATGCATGGAAACTGTTCAAGCTGGCGATGGGATTGGCTGGGGCGATCGCGGCATTCGGATTTATTTGGGGTGCATCGGGAATTTATTAGGAGACCTTATGACACAAGCAGATGATCTGTTCGAAACATCAATTGCCGAAGCAACAATGACCGCCGTGAATATCGCAACCGAGGCGTATTCAGGTCAGATGGGTGATATTGCCGAACAGGCCTGGAAGGCCGATGTTCAGCGGATGCAGGAAGACACGAAAAGGACGGAGGCCGAATTGCACAGAATGGGCATTCGTTTGCCGTGGACTACACGCATGACGCACCGCGTGCAGATGTGGTGGTGGGGGATCACGGACCGGATTGAAGACACGTTCGATCAATTGCGACCTGACACATCTGATGAAGTTTTCACACAAGACGATGCCTATGCGCAGTTCGCGATGCCGTTGCCGCTGTTGAAAACCTACCCGTTGCAGGATGTTCCGTTTGAATATGATGAGGTCGATACCCTGTTTGCGCAGGTGGCTGAAACAATGGCGCAGGCAATCACGGATCAAACCAATTGGACACGCGTTGCCTTCACAACGCCGTTGTCAAAACACTCTGATCCTGATTTTGATGAGGAGGTGTTTGATGAAGATTATTATGACGATGACACCCCCGACTATGATCCAGCCGAACATGTATTAGCGGTCTGGAGTTCAGCTGCAGGGACCGGACATTTGTTTCTGGTGGATACCTTGGACGAAGATCCGAAAATTCAGGGGCAGGGCATCGGGATCGTTCACATTCCCGCAAGCGCAGACGGGCCCTACCTTGTGGAATTGATCGCCAAGGGCCGCCCTGCATGATGCTAGGTGCCCCTTGCCGTCAGATTGGTGGACCCAGAGGCGGTGAAGTTGTTTTTGGTCAAGAACCATGGCGGTTAAATAAGCCCCCCGGTGCCTTCGATTAAAGCAGGACAGCGGGCGGTGATGCTTAGGCCACGGGCATTTGCTGCGTTGCACAATGTATACCACCGCCGACTTCGCCCAGTGGATCAATATTCAGTGTAATTATTTCGCGATCAGGGTAATGTCGTTCCAGCGCTTTGCGAGCAATCTCGTCTGTTTCAGCGTCACCGAAATGGGCTGCGATAACCGCACCATTGCAGACATAGTAGTTGGCATATGATGCTACAAAATCGATGCCTTTGACACGCCGAAAGTCAGGTTCAGGGATGACCTCTATGTTGATGCCCGCGTTGACGAAAGCATCATATGTCTCAAATGCTGCGACATGAAATGGGTCGGACAGATCAGGCGTGCGTGGCAGATTGATCAACGCACGGGCAGGGCCTGTGAACCGGACCAGACTGTCGATGTGATAATCGGTGATGTCTTCACCCTTCACACCCTTTGCCCAGATCATCCGTTTTGCACCATATGCATCCAGCAGGTGGGTTTCGATTTGGGCTTTGGACAATTCCGGATTGCGGTTCTTGTTGACCCAAGAGCTTTCATGGGCGGCTAATAACCCATGCCCGTCATGTTCTACGCCACCTGCCTCGCCGCTTAATCCTGTGGACAGAAGGGGAATGCCAAGGCGATCTGCAACTTTTGCTGCGATCCGCCCATCGTGTTGGTGAACTTGTTTGCCGCCCCAACCGTTGAATTGGATATGGCTGACGGCGCGGTTTCCGGCACCATCAATCACAAAGATCGGGCCTGCGTCACGACACCATAGATCTTCGGTTGGAATGTCCCACAGGTCTACCTTCGATGACAACAGTTGCCGCGCCGATGCATGGTATTGCTGGGTTGCCAGCAGTGTCACGGGTTCAAATTCGGCAATTGAGTTTGCGATATCTGCAATCGTTTGCTGCAATGTGCCCAGAAACACCGGATCAGGATGGACCTGCCTGTTCACAGGCCATTGCATGAAGGTGCGTTCGTGTTTGTGTTCCTGGGGAGGAACATAGAAGCCTGCATTCGCTGTGGCCGGTCCAGCCAACCCCAAAGCGATTCCCCCGCCAATTAAGAAGTTGCGTCTGTTCGGAAATAATGGGTGCATGATTGAGTGTCCTATAAAGGTGCGACTGATTGTAAGTTACGTATGAACAGCCCCACTTGCCATCCCCGCCCATCCCCTCTAATGCACCTCCAAGTCGGCAACGACTCCGCCCTGTGGGAGGCGACCCTTACGCGTAGGGGACCCCAACCACATTACACAAAGCTGATGGATCGCGATCCAAAGGCGTAAGAAAGGACAACCAAATGGCCAAGAAGCTAGCTGGTACAATGAAACTGCAGGTTCCTGCAGGCAAAGCAAACCCATCCCCACCTGTGGGTCCAGCGCTGGGTCAGCGCGGCATCAACATCATGGAATTCTGTAAAGCGTTCAACGCGAAAACAGCAGACCTGGAAGTTGGCGCACCTTGCCCAACCGTGATCACCTATTATCAGGACAAGTCCTTTACGATGGACATCAAGACGCCACCTGCGTCCTACTTCCTGAAAAAAGCGGCCAAAGTGAAATCGGGTGCGAAATTGCCATCCCGTGAAACCATCGGCACGGTGACAACCAAACAGGTTCGTGAAATCGCAGAAGCGAAGATGAAAGACCTGAACGCCAACGACATCGAAGGCGCGATGAAAATCATTCTGGGCTCTGCCCGGTCTATGGGCATTGAGGTGAAGTAAAATGGCAAAGTTCGGAAAACGCACAACTGCCGCCCGTGAAGCATTCGCTGGCAAGCAAAACCTGACAGTTGCAGAAGCGGTGTCTTTGGTAAAATCCAATGCAAACGCGAAATTCGACGAAACTGTTGAAATCGCAATGGTGCTGGGTGTTGACCCACGTCACGCTGATCAAATGGTTCGCGGCACAGTCAACCTGCCAAACGGCACTGGTAAAACTGTACGCGTTGCTGTCTTCGCACGTGGCCCAAAAGCCGAAGAAGCGACAGCAGCAGGCGCCGACATCGTCGGTGCAGAAGACCTGATGGAAACTGTACAAGGCGGCAAGATCGAATTTGATCGCTGCATCGCGACACCAGACATGATGCCAATCGTTGGCCGTTTGGGTAAAGTTTTGGGTCCACGTAACCTGATGCCAAACCCGAAAGTCGGTACAGTAACTATGGACGTGAAAGCAGCTGTTGAAGCGGCAAAAGGTGGCCAGGTTCAGTTCAAAGCGGAAAAAGCAGGCGTTGTACACGCAGGCGTTGGCAAAGCGTCCTTTGACGAAGCCAAGCTGCTGGAAAACGTGAAATCCTTCATCGATGCCGTTGCCAAGGCGCGTCCATCGGGTGCCAAAGGCGCGTATATGAAGAAGATCTCCCTGTCGTCCACAATGGGTCCTGGCGTTACGATTTCCATCGATGATGCGAACGCTGAATAAGCCTTATAACCGGTTTGAAAATTAGAAAAGGCGGGTCCATGTGGCCCGCCTTTTTCGTTTTTCAGTTTGTGACAGGTACTATGCGACCTGTGCTGTGTCAGGTACAATGTCAAATCCATCTTCCATCCAGATTGCGGTTTTCCTCCCAGGAGGCATATCAGCGAAAATTTGAATCAATTTGTTCCGATTGGTCCAAGGGAAATCCTTTTCAATGGCCGCGGAAATGTCTTCGATCCCACGCGCCGTTGCATGGTTTTTGTCCATGTTTTGGGCGGCCAGCAGTTTGCGATCTTGTGCAGGCTGTGTGTCGCAACTTTCATAACATGAATGGATGTAGCTGGAAAAATGCGGAAGAGTGACGGATGGAACCCGTTCATAGTAGTTGCGGTGGCGGAACTGGTACGGATTGCGTACCTGTCCCGGTCTGTTCACCAAAGCCCAGCCAATTGCGATGTGTTGTTCAAACTTACGCATCAGATGCACTTCGTTGTTACGTTTCATCAACAGCATACCGCGTGGCGTTGTGATCAATGCATTGTCTGGTGCATAGCGGATCGACTTCTTTAGCTGGTGGATGGTCTGGTTCGATAACGCATCATCATCGTCCATGCGGAAATGGACTGTGCGTTCGGATGTGTCGGCGACGTTTTTCTGCACCAACAGCGCAAAGGCATCGTTTGCCGTGGGCGCGTTGCTGAACACCAGCTCGATCTGTGGGACGTTTGATACCAACGCATGTAGGCGGCGTTTGTACACTTCGGGCATCGTATTCGACAGCAGAATGTGCATCCGGAAATCCGTGCACAACTGTGCCTTAAGCGAGGGCAGAGTGATGTTTTCAAAAACATAAAACCGTTGTTCCATCCGGTCTGCATCGTACAACAGGTCAAATTTTTGTTGACCTTTAACCAAACGCGACAAACGCGCATCACTTTGGCCCAGATAGGAAAATCGCATATACCCAAAAACCGATGGGTTTTCGGTAGGATAATTCGCCGACCTTAGGCGGAGAATTTTGAATTTCGGTTTCATCTGTCTGCCCTTTTCATTACACCGTTCTGACGACGGCTTTTTGAATTTTTGTTACTGACTTCGATTTAGGGTTGTCCCGATTATTGCACGCGGCAAAGCCGCAGATCGTAGTTCGGGCCCCGCGGTATGGTCGCACGCACATTGCGCAGGTATTCTTCAGTGAAGCAGGGAAATTCTTTTTCCATCGCTTCGATCATGCGCACGTAATCGGGATGGTCTTTTGTACGCCCAAAGCGTTTGAGATGCGCACGAATGGTACGGTCGGCGCCCTGTTTACTGTCTGATCCGGCGTGGACGGTATGAATATAAGATAAGTTTCGCGGATCGACCATGGATTGCATGCGTGTTGCCGCATGAAATGGGGCCGCTTGAAACGGATTGCGTTCTGTTTTGGGGTCCAATACCAAGGCCCACCCGATTGGAATATAGGGTGTCGTTTCTTCAACCAGATGAACCTCACCATCGATCATCGCCAGCATGATGCCCCGTGACATCGACAATATGGTTTGGCGTTCTGCGCGTTTGGCCATGGTGCGGATGTTTTGAATATAATGACTGGACAGGGCATCATCATCATCCAGACGGAAATGTACGATCTTTGTCGCATTCGGACGTTTCACATGACCGGCACGATGGTTGAAGGCCTCTTGGGTTTGCATCGTGGCATCTGTGATCAGCTCCACATACGGACGACCCACCAGCAGATCATCCAAACGATCACGGTGATGGGCGGGCATATCATTAGCAATCAGGATCAAAAGTTTAAAATTCTGATCTGTTTGCGCATCCATCGATGGCAGACATATGTGTTCAAACAGATGAAACCGCTGTTCCATGCGGTGGGTATTGTACAAGCGTTGGCGCAGCCGATCCGGGTCGGCGTCATGCGTCAGCCGTGCATCACTGCGGCCGGGATAAGAAAATCGTAAATAACCAATGACTTGTATCATGCCCTAGGATCACATGTTTTTGCGTGGAAAATCAACGATAAAGCGTCACATTGTTCGTGATTTGGAAATAACAATTGTCGCCTTCTAATCGTCACCTTTGCCAATAAGACGCCCGCTTGCATCAGTTCCAGTCTTGTACAATTCGGCCCTTGGCATTTGATATGGAATCCTCTAGTGCAACGTCAACACTTCCCTTATTGGGATTTGTTGTCTGTCCGAGACGGTGGGTGAAAGCAATTTCATAATTCCTGCCTGAGATGGGGAACATGCAAATTTCACCTCTCATGGTGGTTTTGGATTGGTCTTTATCGTGGACTCGTTGTGGGGTTTCGGCCCCACGGAACTGAGCCGAGAGACCAAATATACGGTCCCTCAAAATTTGGAGAGAACTGTGGATAGAGCCCAGAAAGAACAATTGGTCGAAGAACTCGGCCAAATCTTTGAAAGCTCTGGCGTTGTCGTCGTATCAAAATACGAAGGCATGACAGTTGCTGAAATGCAGGACCTGCGCGCGCAAATGCGTGAAGCGGGTGGTGCCGTTCGTGTTGCCAAAAACCGGCTCGCCAAAATCGCCCTGAAAGGTACAGCGTGCGAAAGCATTTCTGAATACCTGACAGGCATGACAGTCTTGGCCTATTCTGAAGATCCTGTAGCGGCAGCAAAAGCCGTTAAAGCCTTCACCAAAGAGAACAAAAAGTTAGAAGTTCTTGGCGGCGCAATGGGTGACAATGCACTGGACGTGGCCGGCGTGAATGCCGTCGCTGACATGCCATCCCGTGAGGAGCTTATTGCCTCCATCGCAGGTTGCATCGGCGCACCAGCATCCAACATCGCAGGCGCAATTGGCGCACCAGCAAGCAACATCGCATCCATCCTTTCAACTGTGGAAGAGAAGGCTGCGTAAGCAATCT
The DNA here is from genome assembly GCA_049613825.1 of Planktomarina sp. GTDB lineage: Bacteria > Pseudomonadota > Alphaproteobacteria > Rhodobacterales > Rhodobacteraceae > Planktomarina. The sequence continues at coordinate 286 of JBMZCY010000063.1, read as the reverse complement.
GACATGTCGACGTGCGGATATACGCATCGTTGGAACACACTTAATTTAACGGAAAGAAGTCACAATGGCTGATCTGAAAGCACTTGCCGAAAGCATCGTAGGTTTGACCCTGCTGGAAGCACAAGAACTGAAAACAATTCTGAAAGACGAATACGGCATCGAGCCTGCAGCCGGTGGCGCAGTCATGATGGCGGGCCCTGCCGATGCAGGCGCTGCTGAGGAAGAAAAAACGGAATTCGACGTCGTTCTGAAAAACGCCGGCGCATCCAAAATCAACGTGATCAAA
>JBMZCY010000062.1:0-9576 GCA_049613825.1 Planktomarina sp. | reverse complement strand
CGCTTGCCCACCCCCTCCAAACACGGTAGGGCGCTTGCAATTATTAGCCGGAGGGTTCGTTCATGTCAGCGCCAAAAAAAGTTGTTCTTGCTTATTCTGGAGGGTTAGACACCTCGATCATTTTGAAATGGTTGCAGACGGAGTATAACTGCGAAGTCGTCACCTTTACCGCTGATCTGGGTCAGGGTGAAGAATTAGAACCAGCGCGGGCGAAGGCGGAATTGATGGGTGCGTCGTCCATTTACGTCGAAGATCTGCGTGAAGAATTTGTGCGTGATTTCGTCTTCCCAATGTTCCGCGCAAATGCCCTGTACGAAGGGCTGTATCTGCTGGGCACATCCATCGCGCGGCCTTTGATTTCAAAGCGGTTGGTTGAAATTGCAGCAGCCGAGGGTGCCGATGCGGTGTCCCATGGCGCGACCGGCAAGGGCAACGATCAAGTACGGTTTGAATTGGCGGCATACGCGCTGAACCCTGACATCAAGGTCATCGCTCCTTGGCGGGAATGGGACCTGTCCAGTCGGACAAAACTCCTTGATTTTGCAGAAAAAAATCAAATTCCAATCGCCAAAGACAAACGGGGCGAAGCACCGTTTTCCGTTGACGCGAACCTGCTACACACATCGTCCGAAGGTAAGGTTCTGGAAGATCCAGCTGTCGACGCGCCTGATTATGTCTACCAGCGCACCGTATCGCCAGAGGCTGCGCCGGACACACCGGAATTCATCGAAGTCGGCTTTGAGCAAGGTGACGCAGTTTCCATCAGCGGCGAAGCAATGTCGCCCGCAACCATCCTGACCAAGCTGAACGAACTGGGCGGCAAGCACGGGATCGGGCGCCTCGATTTCGTGGAGAACCGTTTCGTCGGCATGAAGTCCCGCGGCATCTATGAAACGCCGGGCGGGACTGTTTTGCTGGAAGCACACCGTGGGATCGAACAGATCACTTTGGACAGCGGCGCAGGCCATTTGAAAGACAGCATGATGCCGCGTTATGCCGAACTGATTTACAACGGTTTCTGGTTCAGCCCCGAACGTGAAATGTTGCAAGCCGCGATTGATAAATCGCAAGAACATGTCACCGGAACAGTCCGCCTGAAACTGTACAAGGGGTCCGCCACAACGGTTGGTCGCTGGTCAGATCATTCCCTGTATTCCGAGGCCCATGTGACGTTCGAAGATGACGCAGGCGCATACGATCAGAAAGATGCAGCAGGCTTTATCCAACTGAATGCCTTGCGTCTGAAACTGCTGGCAGCACGGAACAAGCGGGCGGAACGTTAACCATACGTTTGGCCCGTTTGCGTTTTATAAACGTTTTAGGGTGATCTTGCTGTCAGACATTTGCGTAAAAAAGGGCATGGCCTGTGACAGTATACCTTCAAATTTCGGATCGACCTCCGGCAATGGTTTCACTGACATTTTCAGCCCTGTGGACTGATGCACCGCATCATACCAATGATCGGCCCATACGCCATCGTAATCACGTTTACCTGCGGTCCACGACAACATTGCGGGATCAAACAGTATGCCCAACGCATCACACAGTGCTAGGATCATTGCTGCAGGATCAGCCAGAATATCATCACTGTCAATCACGATTGGCAACTGGCCAAGACCCCTACAATGTGCATACATCGCTGCCTGCCGGGGAAAGCCGATGTCGCGCAGCGTAGGATTTTCGCGTTTGGCCGCATAACTGGCAATAACGCGTGCAGGGTGGCGGATCAGGAAAACGTTTTTCAGGTCAGCCAACCAATTTAAACGCACGCCATCCATATGATGGGTCATATGCTTTTGATACTGCAAAGGCAGCGTGTTCGGGGCGGTTATGGCCGCAATCACGTCCTCAGCCCTATTAGGTTGGGACTGTAGTATTGCATCCTGCATCGGGTGAATCACAGCGGACCGTGCAAGGTATGATGCATAGAACGGTTCATCCACCGCTGTGCAATCTGCCCTGTTCCCGAAGGCATACATCATCGCCGTCGACAAATTACGCGGACCAGACCACATTGCAATTTTCATTACAGTTCCCTCAAACACCTGTGACGTCACCGGGCTGTGAATTGCTGTTTCAGCCCACTACTGCCATTCATGTGTCAACGTTTAGGAGTTTACACATGTTCAGTTCAATCCCCTACAAACCCCTCACCCTTGGTGTTGCTTTGTTCATGACATCTATGATGTCCAAAGCTGAAGCCCGCGATATTCAAACCACCGTTGTTGCAGGCGGATGCTTTTGGTGCGTCGAATCAGATTTCGAACGTGTGACCGGTGTAATCGAAGCTGAATCCGGCTTCACGGGGGGGCGGGTTGCAAACCCAACCTACAAACAAGTGACAAGCGGTGGCACAGGACATTATGAGGCAGTAAAAATCACATATGATGCAGACGTTGTCAGCTATGAACAAATTCTGCACATGTTCTTACGGTCCGTGGACCCAACGGATGCGGGTGGCCAATTCTGTGACCGTGGCGAAAGCTATCGCACCGCGATCTTCGCAACAGGTTCTGAAAAAGCAGCCGCAACCGCAGCAATTGCACAAGCGCAGCGCGATTTGGGCCGTCCTGTTGTAACACCCGTCTTGAATGTAACGCCGTTCTATCTAGCGGATGCCTATCATCAGGATTATTACAAACAGACAACAACAGTACTGACCCGACGCGGACCAAAATCAAAGGCAAACGCGTATAAATTCTACCGCGCATCCTGTGGACGTGATGACCGTGTAAGACAGCTTTGGGGATCAGCAGCACCGTTCGCAGGCTAGGACTGAAACTTATTAACCTCATCAAGACCCGGTATTGCATCAGCAGTGCCGGGTTTTGTCACTTTTAGCGCCGCCGCCTTATTGGCCAGTGTTAGGGCCGCTTTTGCATCCATCCCCAGATCTGTTGCCGCCATGAAATAACCTAGAAATGTGTCACCCGCGCCAGTTGTATCAATGGCTGTGACGGGAATCGTTACGGCATGGATTGTGGATTTTGTTTGCGTATCAATCAACACTGCGCCCTTTGATCCAAGAGTCATCAAAACCAAAGAAACGGGAAGGTCTTCGGGCCCGGAAACACCCAGCGCTTTTTTAGTATCCTCAGCCTCACCCTCGTTCACCACCAGCAGATCAATGTGTGGTAAAATCGCCTTCACTGCGCCCGTTTTAAACGGCGCTGCGGAATATGCGATCTTTGCACCCTTGGCCTTGGCCACAGCAATTGCTGCGTCCTGACCATTGGTTTCATTTTGCATCAATAGCCAGTCATTCGACCCTAAATCAGCCAAAACACCTTCGATGTGCTGTGCTGGAATCATCTGATTGGCCCCCGGAAATAGCGTAATCGCGTTTTCACCATCCGCTGCGACACTGATAATCGCGTGGCCTGTTGGCGTGTCCAGCGTCGCGATATCATCCACCGCAACACCCAATTCTGCCAAACGATCCAGCCACATCTGACCATCCGCGCCCACGGCACCAATGTGCCGAACGGCCCCCCCAGCCCTGGTAATGGCAACCGACTGATTCGCGCCCTTACCGCCAAGACCTTGCGTAAATTTGGTCGAGGCCAAAGTCTGCCCCGGCTTCACAATATGAGGCACCGCATAAAAGTGATCCGCATTGATCGAGCCGAGGTTGAAGATGGTCATCGGATGTTACACGCCGAAATAACCGCCATGTTCAGAATATCATTCACAGTCGACACCGTGGAACAAATTTGGATCGGCTTATCAATCCCTGTTAGGATCGGGCCAATCACCGTCGCCCCCGCCATTTCTTGCATCAACTTTACGCTGATCGAAGCCGAATGGCGTGCAGGTACAACCAACACATTGGCAGAACCTGTCAGGCGGCTGAATGGATACTGCTCAGCAACCTTCGGGTTCAGGGCGACATCAACGGCCATTTCCCCTTCGTATTCGAAATCAACGCCGCGTTGCTCAAGTATCTTGGGCGCGATATGCATCTTTTCAGCGCGCTCGGACACAGGATACCCAAATGTCGAAAAGCTGACGAACGCCACGCGTGGATCAAGACCCAATGCACGGGCAACACCCGCGCCACGTTCTGCAATGTCAGCCAAGTCATTCTCATCCGGCCATTCATGAACCAATGTGTCAGACATAAGAACGATCTTACCCTTGTTCAAAATCGCAGTAACACCGACTGCCCCGTCATGGGGGCCAACATCATAGACGTTATTAATTAGGTCTAAAACATGGGCAGATTTCCGAGTAACACCCGTCACCAACCCATCCCCATGTCCGTGCGCCAACATCAGTGACGAAAACACGTGGCGATCGCGGGCGGCAAGGCGATGCACATCAGTCCGGTCCATGCCCTTGCGTTGCAGGCGCTTGTACAAGAATTCTTTGTAGGTATCCAAATGAGACGTCTTGGCCGCGTTCGTAATCTCTAATTCGCGGAAAGCATCACCCATGGCTGCAGCTTCCAAATGGGCCTTTATCTCAGCTTCTCGACCGACGACCACGGCCTGGCCGTACCCCTGACGCTGATACATCACCGCTGCGCGCACCACGCGGGCATCATCACCTTCTGCAAATATCATTTTCGCCTGCGCAGATCGCGCACGGGCATGAATACCGCGTAGAATGCTTGCAGTTGGGTCCATGCGGGTTTTCAGCGACAACGCGTACCCATCCATGTCCACAATCGGACGTCGCGCCACGCCAGTGTCCATCCCCGCCTTTGCAACAGCAGGCGGAATACGGTGAATCAACCGCGGATCAAACGGGGTCGGAATGATGTAATCACGCCCAAAGGACAGCTTCTTGCCATAGGCCACAGCCACTTCATCCGGCACATCTTCGCGCGCCAGTTCGGCCAAAGCCTCAGCACATGCAATCTTCATTTCATCGTTAATCGCACGGGCATGAATATCCAATGCACCACGGAACAGATACGGGAAACCCAGCACGTTGTTCACTTGGTTCGGATAATCGGAACGGCCTGTGGCCACGATTGCATCCGGGCGCACTTCTTGCGCATCTTCTGGTGTGATTTCAGGATCAGGGTTCGCCATTGCGAAAATCACAGGCGTATCGGCCATCGACAGAACCATGTCCTGCGTGATCGCACCTTTCGCCGACACGCCAAGGAACACATCCGCATCCTTCATGGCCTCCTCCAAAGTCCGGTGCTTGGTCTTAATTGCGTGGGCTGATTTCCATTGGTTCATCCCTTCGGTTCGACCTTGGTAAATCACACCCTTCGTATCGCAGACGATGCAATTGTCGTGCTTTGCACCCATACGTTTCAGTAGTTCAATACACGCGATACCCGCCGCACCCGCACCGTTTAGAACGATCTTAACATCCTCGATCTTTTTGCCTGAGATATGCAAAGCGTTGATCAGACCCGCAGCACAGATCACCGCTGTTCCGTGCTGATCATCGTGGAAGACGGGAATGTCCATTTCTTCCTTCAAGCGCTGCTCAATGATGAAGCATTCCGGCGCCTTGATATCTTCTAGGTTCACACCACCAAAAGTCGGGCCCATCAAACGTACGGCGCTGCAGAACGCATCCACGTCTTCGGTATCCAGCTCAATGTCGATAGAATTCACGTCGGCAAAGCGTTTAAATAGAACTGCCTTACCTTCCATCACTGGCTTTGACCCCAGCGCACCCAAGTTACCCAACCCCAATACGGCGGTTCCGTTTGAAATCACCGCAACCAGATTACCTTTGTTCGTATAATCATAGGCCAATTCAGGATTTTCCGCGATTGCGGTACATGGCACAGCCACACCTGGCGAATACGCCAGTGACAAATCGCGCTGAGTGGTCATGGGCACAGTCGCCGCGATCTCGAACTTGCCCGGCGTAGGTTCCATGTGAAATTGCAGAGCGTCTGCGTCGGTGATTTTCTGCTTGGCCATGGTCGTCGTTTCCTTTGTGCGGTTGGCCGCTTGTACCGCAGGACGGATTGCGGTCACAACCGCTTCTATTTCTGTATTTGCCCGACTATTGTGCGAAAAAAGAGGTTTCCATCATGTCCCAAACAATCACACCCATGATGGCGCAATTTCTGGAAATCAAAGCGGAACATCCTACAGCGTTGTTGTTCTACCGTATGGGCGATTTTTACGAACTGTTCTTTGATGATGCGGTCGCCGCCGCCGAGGCGCTGGACATTGCACTGACAAAACGCGGTAAGCATGATGGTGATGACATCCCCATGTGCGGCGTTCCACACCACGCTGCCGAAGGCTACTTGCTAACACTAATCCGCAAAGGGTTTCGCGTCGCAGTTTGCGAACAACTGGAAAGCCCTGCCGAAGCAAAGAAGCGTGGCTATAAATCTGTTGTGAAGCGCGGCGTTGTGCGGTTGGTGACGCCCGGCACCTTGACCGAAGACAGCCTGCTGAAACCACGCCAGTCAAACTTCCTTGCCGCCTACAGCTTCATCCGCGACGAAGGATGTCTGGCATGGGTCGATATTTCCACAGGCGAAGTATCCTACATGGCCTGCCCACAGGTTCGCTTGGGTCCTGAATTGGCGCGATTGACGCCGTCAGAAGTCTTGATCGCAGATTCCGCACCCTTGCATTTGATGGCCACTGTTTCCGCATCGGGAACAGCGAAGACCGAAGTGTTTGAAGATCTGTTTAATTCATCTGCCGCCGTTGGGCGCCTTGAAATTGCATATAAAAGTTCGAAATTTGATAGTCTTGATAGGGTTTCAATTTCCGCCCTTGGTGCTTTGATCGAATATCTGACTCAGACTCAGCGTGGGCAACTGCCTTTGCTGCGCCCGCCTGTCGAAGAACGGGCCGAAGGCTTTGTTTCCATTGACGCAGCAACGCGGCGAAATCTGGAACTGGTCGAGACGTTGTCCGGCGATCGGAAGGGCAGCCTTTTGCATACTGTCGACAGGACCGTGACCGCTGCGGGTGGGCGATTATTGACCCAGCGCGTGACGACTCCGTCGCAGCGATATGATGTTGTGCAGGATCGTTTGGCGGGGGTTTCGTTCTTCTACGACCAAGGCATGTTGCGGGATTCCACACGCGCACTTTTGAAGGAAGCACCAGATATGGAACGGGCTTTGTCGCGGCTTGCCTTGGGTCGTGGGGGGCCACGTGATTTGGCAGCTTTAGGAAATGCTGTGGCGCAGTCTTTGGCCGCACATGACCTGTTGAACAGGGATGATTGTCCAGAACTTCTGACCGATGCGTTGCAGAATTTGAAGGGTTTCGACGATCTGGCGAATACGCTGGGCGAGGCTTTAGTAGCCGAGCCGTCCCTGCTGGCGCGGGATGGTGGGTTCATTGCTGGGGGCTATGATCCTGAATTGGATGAATTGCGCACACTGAGGGATGAGGCACGGTCTATCATTGCAGGGATGCAGGCCACGTTTGCAGAACAAACGGGAATCTCGACGCTGAAAATCAAGCACAACAATGTGCTTGGATATTTCGTCGAGGTAACTGCAATCCATGCGGATAAGATGATGTCTACACCGCTGTCAGATACGTTCATCCACCGCCAGACCACCGCAAACCAAGTGCGCTTCACGACGGTGGAGCTGTCGGAAATCGAGACCAAAATCCTGAACGCGGCCGGCAAGGCCTTGGCGCTGGAAACCGAATTATTCGAAGAACTGCGCCAGTTGATCCTATCACAAGCCGGCCCCCTACAAAACTGCGCACGCGCGTTGGCCGAAGTTGATGTGGCAGCAGCATGGGCCGATCAAGCAGCGATGATGGATTGGGTGAAACCAACGATTACACGTGGGCGAGAATTTCAGATTTCGGCAGGCAGACACCCGGTCGTGGAACATGTGTTACGAGCTGACGCAGTGCAGTTTGTGGCGAATGACTGCACGATGGCGCCGGATGCTTCGATGATCTGGCTGCTGACCGGGCCGAACATGGCGGGGAAATCGACCTACTTGCGGCAAAACGCACTGATCGCTTTACTTGCGCAGGCCGGATCATTTGTTCCGGCAAAGACTGCGACGATTGGATTGGTATCGCAAATCTTCAGTCGCGTGGGGGCGTCCGATGATCTGGCCAGTGGCCGTTCCACATTTATGGTTGAAATGGTCGAGACTGCGGCAATTCTGAACAACGCCGATGATCGGGCGCTGGTGATTCTTGATGAGATTGGCCGTGGTACATCGACCTATGACGGCCTGTCGATTGCGTGGGCAACGCTGGAACATCTGCACGATGCGAACCAGTGCCGCGCATTGTTTGCGACGCACTATCACGAAATGACTCAGGTTTCGGCCAAGCTGGATCGTGTGGGCAATTCGACGGTGACTGTGAAGGAATTTGATGGCGAAGTGATCTTCTTGCATGAAGTGAAGGAAGGGACGGCAGACCGGTCTTATGGTGTTCAGGTTGCGAAACTGGCGGGGTTGCCACAAGTGGTCCTGGACCGCGCGAAAGTCGTGCTGGACGCGTTGGAGGCTGGCGAGCGTGATCGGGGTGGATCACCCAGTGCGCTGGTCGATGACCTCCCGCTGTTTTCGGCCATGCCCCCCGCCCCCACGCCAATCAAGGGTCCGTCGCCTGTGGAGGAAAAATTAAAGGCCGTTAACCCTGATGGATTAACGGCCAAAGAAGCACTCGATTTGATTTACGCGTTAAAAGCGCAGATGGATTAGCTGGCAGGCATCGACGATACGCCGACTTGCGCGGGGCGCAGCAGACGGTCGTGCAGCATGAAACCTTCAGCCATGACCTGAATGATATCGCCTGCCTTGGTGCCCGGTACTGGCGCTTCGAACATCGCTTCGTGGTCTTGCGGGTTAAAGCGGTCGCCAATTTCCGGCGTGATGATTTCGATGCCGTGCTTTTTGAAGACATTCTTCATTTCACGCATCGTCAGCTCAACACCTTCGATCAACGCAGCCGACACTTCGCGCTGTTCATCCGTCGCAGCTTCCAGACCACGCTTCAAATTGTCGTACACAGGCAACAAATCACGGGCCAGCTTGGACCCACCATAGTTTTCAGCCTCGCGACGATCACGGTCGGACCGTTTGCGGGAATTTTCCGCATCGGCTAACGCCCGCATCCATTTGTCTTTCATCGCATCGCGTTCAGCCTTCAAATCCTCCAACGCGATTGCGTCTTCGTCATCCAGTTGTGCGTCGATTTCTTCCTGCTCGACCTCTGCCAAGTCATCTAGGAACATTTCGTCTTTTTCATCTGCCATGATGCAAACCTTAATCCGATAAAACCTTACCCATAAGTTGGGCCGTATAATTCACGATGGGAACAATCCGCCCATAATTGAGGCGAGTCGGCCCAATGACGCCCACGGCGCCAATAATCTTCTGATCGGCGTTCATATAAGGAGAAACCACCAAAGAGGAACCCGAAAGTGAGAACAATTTGTTCTCTGAGCCAATAAAAATGCGCACACCATCGCCGGTTTCGGTGAGTTCGAGGAATTCCGCGATATCACGCTTGCGTTCAAGGTCGTCAAACAGGGTGCGGATTCGATCAAGCTCTTCTGCCTGACCCGGCTCATTTAACAGATTCGCACGCTCGCGCACGATCAGCCGGGCCGAGTCGCCGCCGTCCCCGTCCCAAGCGGCAATGC
>JBMZCY010000061.1:0-9669 GCA_049613825.1 Planktomarina sp. | reverse complement strand
TACCCCGCCAAACAGGTGGGTGATCGGTTTTCAACGACCCAATAAAACCACTAGGGAGGAATAAATGGGTATTTCTGACAAAATTAACGGCATTTCCCGTCGTGATCTGTTCAAAGTAGCAGGCACATACGGCATGTCTTCCACGCTGATGGCAGCCGGTACATTCGGCGGCGCAATGAGCTTGGCCAACTTGGCATCCGCTGCCGAGTCCACATACGAAAAGCGTTTCGCAAAACCGGCGAAACACACACTGAAGTTTGGTGCAGCCGGTTTCAACCAGCGCAACCTGCTAATTGAACGTGCTGGCGCACTGGAATTCGCTCGTGATCTGGAATCCCGCACAGATGGCGAAATCCGTGTAGAATTCATTGGCGACAACCAGATCTGTGGTCAGGTTTCTTGCGTTGAAAAATGTCAGCAAGGTATTGTTGACCTGTACGCTGCATCCACACAGAACTCCGCTGGTGGTGCACCTTATCTAAACGTGCTGGACTATGCGTATATGTTCCGTAACCGCGCGGACCAGTACCACTTCTTGTACTCACCTAAATCCCAAGCCATGCTGCGTGAACCATATGAGCGTCGCCATGGTTTGAAATTCCTGTTCAGCCACGCTGAATTGCGCGGAATCCAGTTGGGCCTTTCATGGGAAGACAAGCCAACAGTTACTTCTGTTGAACAGCTGGCTGGTACAAAGAACCGTGTTACAGGGACTCAGCTGGGTCGCATCGCGATGACAGCCCTAAACCTGAACCCAACACCGGTCGCTTGGGAAGAAACACTGGATGCGTTGAAGCAAGGTCTGATCGACGGCGCTGAAACATGGGCATCTGCTGTTGCTTACGCAAACATGGCACCTGTTGTATCGCAGTCTGTTCACCTGAACTTCTTCTGCGGCACAGAGCACACTGCGATGAACGCAGGCGTCTTTGATGGCCTGGACGGTGAATTGCAGGATGCAGTGATGGAATCGTCCTACTGGGCGCAAACACACGTACAAGCGGCAAACGAAGTTGCATTGATCAACACTGTTGGTCAGTCTGACCCACAGCTGCCAGGTACAATCTTCGCTCAAAACAATGTGCGCAACGCATTCCTGTCCGACGCGGAAATCCGCAAAGCCGAAGAAATGTGTTCACCAGAATTCCAGCCACAGCTGTGGGAAGAATGGCGCGAGCGGATCAACGGCTGGCAGGGTGGCGCAGACACCTACCAGGAAATCTACGACGAAGTTCGTACAATCGACGCAAACACACTGCCAGAAAACGTGGAACCACGTCGCTGGTGGAAAGCATAATCCATTTAGGATTTATGGTAAGCCGGTTCCTTCGGGGGCCGGCTTACCTATTTGAAAACTAAGCAAAAGCAATAATCAGGGGAGGGACGCCAGATGTCGATCTGGTCTGACATGTCCACAATCGTCGGGGCGACGTTGAGTGGCGATATTAATTTTAAGGTCGTTCAGGCCTATCGGACCCCGGCCGCCTGGCTGGTCTTTGGTCCACTGACCGTGATCGGGGCTGCCCTGTTTTACTATCGTGAACGCTTTGCCGAAGGGCTTGAGGTCCGCATGGGTGTACCGATGAATCGCTTCACACATCCGATCATTGCAATCTTGCTGACCCTTGGTCTTGTTGCTGCCTTTACGCCCACAAGCTTGGGCGCTGATTTCCAAATCGACAGCATTTGGGCGTTTTTCACGTGGCTGGTCCACAATACGTTATTCAAGCTGGGCGGTTTGCTTCCCTTGCTTGTTGTATTTGGCCCAATCCTTTTGATTTTGATCGAACGGACGCCAGAACGCACAATCGTGATCTTCACCTACATCGTTATGGCGGCCATCATCTTTATCGGTGTAATCCAACGCTTTGGCGGGTTTCAAACGCAAGTTCCGTGGTCCACCACAATTCCGCCGCTTCTGTTTATGATTATGGCATGGTTCGGCGCGACCTTTAACATTCGCACCCGCACCCACCTTGCCTTTGCAGAATTTCGCACGAAACTGGCCCCAAAAGGTCAGATTTTCTTCCTGACGCTGGATAACGTGTTGTGGCTGATGTTCTGCATCATCTGTGTAACCACCATGTCCCGAGTGACCGTGAACACATACGACAACTTCGCAATTGTTCTGGGCACCGACGACATTATGCGCTGGTGGTTTATTCTGACCATGCCGGTTTGCTTTATGCTGCTGGCGTGTCGCGCTGTTGAAAACATCGTCGAAGACTTGGCTAATTTCCGCGCTGGGGCACCTTTGATCAAACAAGCTGTTATCGGGGGGGATGCATAATGACCGACGCAACCTGGATTACAATTATCTCGCTTGTCGTGACGGGTATGTTCATGATGGGCACACCTGTTCTGATGGTTATCTTCTATTGGGTCATCGGGATGAGCTTTGTTCTGGACCTAACGCTGGACAACACCGGAGCCGAACTTTTGAACGTGTTCAAGGACGGTTTTGCGCTGTTGGCCATGCCACTCTTCATTCTGACCGGTGACTTGATCAACAAATCAGGGATTGCCAAACGCCTGTCCGACTTCGCCTACTCCTGCCTTGGCTGGATCCGCGGCGGTCTGGCGATGGCGGCACTGGGCGCATGTGGCTTGTTCGCTGCGATTTCCGGTTCCAACTCGGCCACAACAGCGACCATCGGGTCCATGTTGCATCCGGAAATGGTAAAGGGTGGCTATGATGAACGCTTCTCGGCGGCGACTGCTGCTGCGGGTGGGACAGTTGGGATCATTATTCCGCCGTCGATCATCTTCATCGTTTACGGCTTCCTGATGAACCTGCCGATTTCGGACCTGTTTATTGCAGGTATCCTGCCGGGCACGTTGATGGTTCTGGGCATGATGCTTGCTTGTTTCATCGTCTGCTACATCAACGGTTGGGGTCATCTGATCGCACTGTCCGTGACACGCGTCATCAAAACAGGCATCGGCGCATGGTTGGGCTTTTTTGCAATCGGTCTGGTTCTGTGGGGCATTTACACTGGTAAATTCTCACCAACCGAGGCGGCTGGCGTGACCGTTGGCTTCTGTATCATCGTAGGCATGATGTCCTTTTATGCGAACAGCATTCTGGGCAGCAGCAGCGATACACCGATCGAAGATCGTTCCATGACATCTATGTTGGTTGTTGAAGGCTTCACGTTGAAGGACATTCCGTCCATCGTCGTACGCTCGGCTCAGATTTCCGGCATCTTGGCGCCGCTGATTGCCGTATCCGTTGTGATGCAACAAATCCTGTCCCTTCTGGGGGCACAGGAAATCATCGGTGGTTTCGTGACATCCATGGGCGGGTACTACCCCGTTCTGTTCACGGCGATGGCGATTGTGTTCGTGATGGGCATGGTTCTGGAATCCCTACCAGTGACGATCATTCTGGCGCCGATTTTGGCCCCGATTGCAGCGTCGGTTGGTGTTGATCCGATCCACTTTGCGGTGATCTTCCTTGTGGGGGCATCCATCGGCTTTATCACACCGCCATACGGGCTGAACCTGTACGTGGCATCTGGTGTGACTGGGGTTCCGTACTTTAGATTGCTACGGTACACAGTGCCATATCTGGTCGCGTTGATCAGCGTTTGGTTCATGATCGCATTGATCCCTGACATCGCGCTGGCCCTGTTGCCAAACCGTTAAGGAGTTTACCCCGTGCCTGAAGACGCTGCTGATACAATCAGCGAACAGATTCCAACCAACCTACGGGTCCTGCTTTTGGTAGAAGCAGTGGTTGAAATCGGAGGCACGGTAAAACCTGGGCAGATCGGGGAAGCCCTCGGTCTGCCAAAACCAACAGTCCACCGCTTGATCAAAACAGCGGAAGAAGCTGGCTTTTTACGCCGTGACATTGATGGACGTTCCTACGGCCCGGGTCCGCGTTTGCAGCGCCTTGCAGCCAACACAACGACCGCCGCACAGGTCCAGCTGTCGCGTTCCGCAATCCTACGCAAGCTGTCTGAGAAAATTGGTGAGACTTGCAATCTTTCCACACCCGATCGCGATGGCATGATGTACTTGGACCGTCATGAAACCGCTTGGCCGTTGCGCATTCAACTGCCCACGGGATCCACAGTGCCGTTTCATTGTACGGCCAGTGGTAAGATGTACCTGTCGACGCTGGGCATTGCGCAGCTGGAACAGACAATGAATATCATTGGGATGGAGGCACGCACCCCTTACACCATCACCGATATGGCCCGTCTGAAAAGTGAATTGTCCACCATCCGTACCCAAGGGTTCGCAACAGACGATCAGGAATTTATGATAGGGATGGTTGCAATTGCCCTGCCCGTTTCCGACCCACGTGGCCGGTTAATGTCCACCATATCGATCCACGCCCCTATTCAGCGCGTGGATTTAGGTCAGTTGCAACGTCACTTGGATGATCTGCGAACCGCCGCCAAACAGCTGTCTGCGCTGGTTGAACTGAATAACTAAATCAATACCATTTTGCCAACGGTGGCAGTGACATCAGCACGGCATTCGCGTCATGGCCTGTTTCCAGCCCGAACTTTGTCCCGCGATCATACACCAAGTTATATTCGGTATACAGACCACGGTGCTGTAACTGCTGATCCTTCTCAGCCTCACCCCACGCATCATCACGGTGCTTTTCAACTTGCGGGATATAAGCAGGCAAGAACGCACGGCCGACGTCTTGCGTGAACGCGAAATCTTTCTGCCAATCACCAGTATTGTGATCATCGTAGAAGATGCCCCCGACCCCACGCGCACGGTGGCGGTGTGGGACATAGAAGTATTCATCGGCCCATTCTTTGTATTTACCGTATAACTCTGGCCCATGCGGGTCGCAGTGTTCTTTCAACACACGGTGAAAGTCGGCTGTGTCTTCGTCATATTCAATCGCAGGGTTCAAGTCTGCCCCCCCCCCGAACCACCACGCATGGGGTGTCCAGAACATCCGTGTGTTCATATGAACCGATGGCGTATGCGGGTTCTGCATGTGTGCGACCAAACTGATCCCTGCCGCCCAGAAACGCGGATCATCTTTCATGCCCGGAATACCTTTGCGCGCCGCCATGGCCGCCTGCGCACGATCCCCAAGTTGGCCATAAACGGTGCTGATATTCACCCCAACCTTCTCAAAGACGCGCCCGCCACGCATGACAGACATCAGACCACCGCCTGCATCACTGCCATCATCACTGGTGCGTTTGGTCTCAGTCACTTCGAACCGCCCTGCATCCAAATGCGCAAAAGGGCCGTTGACCTGCGTATCCTCTAACCCTTCAAACGCCGCGACGATTTGATCGCGCAGTTCACGGAACCACCCGCTTGCAAGGACTTTACGGTCGTCAAAAATTTCGGTCATAACAATCTCGGTTGCGGGTAGTATTATCGAAAGGTTGCCTAGTGCGCGGGTGCCACCACAGGGTCCAACAAACTGCGCCCGCCATCCACCGTCAAAATCTCACCCGTCACAAATGAGGAGGATTCGGAAGCAAGGAACTGCACAGCCTCGGCCACTTCACGGGGGCTGGCGATACGGCCTTGCGGGGTTTGATCGATGATTTCTTCGCGGTAGTCGGGATTCACCTTCATCAGGTTCTTCAAGCTGGAAGACATAACCGACCCAAACGCCACAGCATTCACACGAATACGTTCCGGTGCCAATGCCACGGCCAACGACCGTGTCATCTGGTCCAATGCAGCGCAGCTGATCGAATAGGACATTAACTCAGGCCGCGTCAGGCGTGCAGCAATTGAAGACAGATTCACAATGGTGCCAATATTCGACTTCTCGGACTCCTTACCCTGCTTAATCATCCGCCGTGCCACAAGTTGCGACAATCGCAAATTCGCCAACAGGTTCTGATCCAGCATCATCGACATGGTATTGTCGTCAGGATCCAGCGGATTGTTCGTTTGTACCTGCCGTGCAGCATTCACCAGAATATCCACCTGATCGAACGCATCAAGGGTATGGGACAAGAGGTTCGCAATCGTCAGCTTTTCCCGCAGATCACCCGCGAAAAGACGCATATTGCTGTCCTCGGTTGCCTCATCCCCCATTTCTTTCTTCAGGGCCTTTTCATCCATATCAGCGAACACAACATTCGCCCCTGCCTCGGCCAAATGGCGTGCAACAGCCAGCCCCACACCATGTGCGGCACCCGTCACAATGGCGGTTTTCCCATTTACTGAAAACGACATGAACTATCCTGACTGTTCGAATCTAGGGCGATGCTATCACCGCTTTGGGCGGCTGGCTTGGAATATCTTGAACCGGCGATCCGGCTTTGTGGTTTCAACTTTAATGAAACACGCCTCCATCGTCGCCTCGTAAGGAAGGTGCGCATTGGCAACCATCAGCAGCTTACCACCCGGTGCCAAACACTTGGCCGCTGTCTGAATGAACGCCTGTCCTAACCCAGGATCACCTTCGCGGCCTTTATGAAACGGCGGGTTCATAATGACCCAGTCGTACTTGCCTTTGTGCTTGATCGCGTTGGCCCAATAAAACTTTGCCCGTTCGTCGGTAATGTTCACCTTGGCACATTCCAGTGCCACATGATCAGCCTCTACCAGATCAACGGACGTGATCTCTCGGTCCAAAACATGCTTGGACAGAAACCCCCACCCCGCACCCAGATCAAGGACCGAGCCTTTCATCACGTCAGGCAAATGCGCCGCCAACATCGCGGACGCAGGATCAATTCCATCAGCAGAGAACACCCCTGCCCGTGTCTGAAACCCGTCCACATCCGCAGGCGTATCGGCCCAATCCGCCAGATCAATCGCCTCAAACCAGAACAAGCGTCCGTGGCCTTTGGTGATAGTTCCAGCCACATCCGTTAATTTCCGAATGCCCTTATAATAGCTGTCGATCCCGTCGGTCTTCTGACCATCCACAACGACCACATCCGCGTGCGCCGCAGCCCATGCAATCAAATCCTTGGTCTGGGCCTTGGATCGTGCGGCAACAACGACAGCCATATCCCAACGCCCGCCAGGACGATCAGGCGTGACAGTCATACCACGAGATGCCCAAGCATCATGGGTCGGACGGAAAGGGTGCACGACGTCAGCAGTCAAACCTGCGATATCAAAATCATCATGCGGATGCAGAACCACGCATGTCTCAGGCCGCTGCAGGCCCGTATCAAAAGCTAAAGAAAGTCTCATGTCCGCTGGTTATTCTTTTTCCATCGTACATTGCAACGGGTGCTGATGCTGCTGTGCCTGATCCATCACCTGCGTCACCTTCGTCTCGGCAATCTCATGACTGTACACACCTGCAACAGCCAGCCCCTTCTTATGAACGGTCAACATCAACTCAAAACTCTGCTGATGGGTCATCCCGAAATAACGTTCAAGAATATGTACGACAAACTCCATCGGCGTATAATCATCGTTTAAAATCATCACTTTATACAAAGGTGGCTTCTTCGTCTTGGGACGCGTTTTCAGCGCAATCCCCAGATCGCTGTCTTTATCGGCATCGTCGTTGTCAGACATGGTAATAAAGGATGTCACAGGCAGATTCCCATTGCGGTATGGCGTGGTGATACGTGCCTATATAGGAAGATCGTGCCGTAAGAAAAGGGTGTGAATAATGGGCATTATAAAGACTGTCGCTTTGGATGCCGACGATACCCTGTGGCAAAACGAGGAATTCTTCCGTCTGACCCAAGATCGCTTCGCAGATCTGCTGGCCCCTTACATGGCCCCTGACCCTTTGCACTTGCGATTGTTGGCGGCTGAACGGAAGAACATCGGGCGCTATGGGTACGGCATCAAAGGCTTTATGCTGTCGATGATCGAAACCGCGATTGAAGTGTCTGAAGGTCGCGTGCCTGCGCCTGTTATTTCTGAGATTTTGGCAATGGGGCAGGATATGCTGGCCCACCCGATCCACTTGTTAGACGGGGTCGCAGATGGCGTAGTGTGGTTGGCAGAACGGTATCAGGTGGTTTTGATCACAAAGGGCGACCTGTTGCATCAAGAACAGAAAGTGGCCGCATCTGGCCTAGGCGATCACTTTGATCAAGTTCACATTGTGAGTGAGAAGACAACACAAACATACCATAACATTATAGATGATCCGGCATCTGCTGTGATGGTCGGGAATTCGATGAAGTCGGATATTGTGCCTGCATTGGCAGCAGGAATGCACGCCATTCACATCCCTGCACGGTATGAATGGGCGTTGGAGTTGGCAGAAACACCAGCACAGAATTCCCGATTTCACACAGCGAAATCCTTTACAAATGTTGCCCATATTTTGACAAATTTGAGTTGAGTTTTAGCCTTATTGTACCGCCCAATCTGCATATTGTGGGCCAATACCGGGACACCACCACATCGTCCTGTGGATTGCCCTGAAATGGCCTTAATCCTGCTATTTTTTCAATAGAATTAAGATGTTAGCTGACCCTTAATAAGTATGCGGCACAATGATCGCAAAAACAGAGGCAGCTTTAGCAATGAACCGACTGGGATATCTTTTCCGGCTATTTATGCTTGTGGTTTGTGTGTGTGGCGGAATGACATCTGCAACCGCAGCCCCTTATGCTGCCATGGTGGTGGATGCGCGGTCAGGAAAGGTTCTGCATTCACGCAATGCTGACACCAGACTACACCCGGCATCGCTAACCAAAATGATGACCCTTTATATCGCGTTCGAGGCGATTGAACGTGGTGAAATCAGTCTTGACCAAAAGATTACCATCACATCACAGGCTGCGAATGAACCCCCGTCAAAGCTGGGATTGCGTCAGGGGCAAAAGATTGCGCTGCGCTATCTAATCCGCGCCGCAGCTATCCGGTCAGCCAATGATGCGGCGACGGCCATAGGGCAGGCGATTTCAGGTTCTGAAAAAGCGTTCGCACAGCGCATGACCCGCACCGCGCGCGCAATGGGGATGCGCAACACGACATTTCGCAATGCCCATGGTTTAACCCAAAACGGGCACATGTCCACCGCACGGGACATGACAACGCTGGGTCGTCACATTCTGTATGATTATCCAGACTATTATAACCTGTTTTCCCGCCAACAGGCATCTGCCGGAATCAAAACCGTGCGCAATACCAACCGTCGTATGCTGTCCAACTACCGCGGGGCAGACGGAATCAAAACGGGCTATACACGTGCGGCGGGGTTCAACTTGGTAGCATCTGCGAAGCGCGGAAACGAACGGATTATCGCAACAGTCTTTGGCGGCAGATCAACAGCAAGCCGGAATGCGCAGGTTGCAAAACTTTTGGACATGGGGTTTTCCCGTGCGCCGACACAAGTTGCCCTGCGACGTCCGCGTGTGCCGGCCTATGTTGGTCCGGGAAGAACGCAGACGACAGTGGCCGCAGCCGCGCCTGCTGCCAGAACAATTCGTGTTGTCACCGCTGTGAAACGGTCTATTCGGCCACAAGCCCGTCCTGTCGCAACGCCGCCAGCTGCCGAAATTATGCTGGTTGCTGCAAAACCGGATGACATTGATACCGCCGTTGAAGCAGCATTGGCAGTGCCAGAGATTACCTTGGCGGCCGTGCCTGAACCGATTGTGAATATCTTACCAACGATCGCCCCGACCGCAGTGGCGGTCCAACCTGTTATGCGCCCTGCCGTTCGTGAAATCACACCCAAAGTGGTTGTTGTTACACCTGCAATACTCCCCAATCCGAACTCAACAGACTGGG
>JBMZCY010000060.1:0-9726 GCA_049613825.1 Planktomarina sp. | reverse complement strand
AGCCCGTGTCTGAACGTTCTGAATCCGTCGGCATCATCGGCGCTGGGCCGGGTGGTTTGGCTGCGGCTGACCGTCTGCGCCAAGAAGGTGTGCAGGTCACAGTCTACGACCGCCACGACCGCGCGGGTGGCTTGCTGACCTACGGTATCCCCGGTTTCAAACTGGAAAAAGACGTCGTGATGAAGCGTATCGACCAGCAGTGTCAGGGCGGGATTGAATTTGTCCAGAACTGTGAGATCGGCAAAGATATTTCATTCGAAGATCTGCGTGCAAAACATGATGCCGTGTTGATCGCGACAGGCGTGTATAAGTCCCGCGACCTTTCTGGTCCGGGTTCGGGTGCGACGGGCATCGTCCGTGCACTCGATTATCTAACCGCATCGAACAAAGTAGGTTTCGGGGATACTGTTCCTGAATACGAAGACGGCAGCCTAAACGCCGAAGGCAAGCGTGTTGTGGTTATCGGCGGCGGCGACACGGCGATGGACTGTGTCCGCACGGCCATCCGCCAAGGTGCCACATCCGTCAAATGCCTGTACCGCCGCGACCGTGCCAATATGCCGGGATCGCAGCGTGAAACTGCAAATGCCGAAGAAGAAGGCGTCGAATTCGTCTGGTTGTCCGCGCCCAAAGGGTTTGTCGGTGAACCTGTCACAGGCGTCATGGTCCAACAAATGCGCCTTGGTGCGCCGGATGCAACAGGCCGCCAAATGCCCGAAGTGATCGAAGGCGCAGACTATGTTGAAGACGCCGACCTTGTCATCAAAGCACTGGGGTTTGAAGCCGAGGATCTACCAAAATTGTGGAACACAGACGGCCTAGAGGTCACCCGCTGGGGCACCATCCGCGCGGAGTACGAGTCAGGCCAAACCAGCCTGCCGGGTGTGTTTGCGGTGGGCGATATCGTTCGTGGTGCATCACTGGTTGTTTGGGCAATCCGTGATGGGCGGGACAGTGCGGATGCAATTCTTAACCATATCAACGCGGTGTCTTCCGTGGCGGCAGAGTAGGTCACACCCCGTACATACGCGGTGTGCACAGGCGGGCGGTCACTGGAATTTGGGAAAGGTTAGTGGGTCATGGGTTTTGACGTAAATAAAAGAACGACCATATTGGGGGCAATTGCTTTCACATTGGTATCCGGCCCTGCAACTGCAGGCACCATACCCATTCCAAACGGCTGCACTGCATATCTGACTGTTCAGCAACGCCAATGCCTCGTCACCCATCACTATATTTGTGAAGGCGATCCGGCGGGGCATCAGTGGCGGGTGGATGTCACCGATGCGGGCATGACCTATGCCGCGAAAATCGATGCGGAAACGCAGTGGGTGTATTCATTGGACCTGTTCGGGGGGCGTGAAGAAACCTTGGTCGACAACCCCGCCGATCCTGCCTCGTTTTCATCCCTTTTGGATGCTGAAATCGACACCTATGATTTTCAAACACAGACGCAGGACGGTGTGACCACTAGGTTCTATGGGTTCGACCGGATCAACGGAACGACAGCCATTGATGAGGTTGATCTGCTGACCTCGGACTTTGAAATCACATCCGAAGATGCGGATGGGGCAGTCCTGTGGTCCGCAACGGGCAATCAATATGTCAGTCCTGAATTCCGTATGTTCTTTTTTGGTACTGACACCACAACAATCGCGGATGGGGCGGTTTCGAATACCGACCACACCCCCGTTAATTTTATCTTTCCCGGTGAACAGGGCTTTCTGTCCGATACGCCGGACTATGACTGCAACACAACCATGTCCCGCTGGGACGCGCAGCCTGACGCGGCTGACCTGATGGAGGTTTCTCAATGACAAAATTTGACCAAGCATGGGTAGAGGCTGAAAAGGCCAAACGCGACTTCATGGCCCGTGAAGGCATGTACCGCGAAGAAGACGAACATTCGTCTTGTGGCGTGGGTCTGGTCGTGTCCATCGACGGTCAGAAAAGCCGCAAGGTTGTCACCGCTGGTCTGCAAGCCCTGTCCGCAATCTGGCACCGTGGGGCCGTTGATGCGGATGGCAAAACAGGGGACGGCGCTGGCATCCACGTGCAAATCCCTGTGCCGTTTTTCTATGATCAGGTGGAACGTACAGGTCACACGCCACGCGAAGGTGAACGGATTGCTGTCGGCCAAGTCTTTCTGCCGCGCACTGACTTTGGCGCGCAAGAAAAATGCCGGACCATCGTGGAATCCGAAGTTCTGCGCATGGGGTACTACATCTACGGCTGGCGTCATGTCCCTGTGAATGTCGCGTGCCTTGGTGAAAAAGCCAACGCCACGCGGCCAGAGATCGAGCAAATCCTGATCTCGAACTCCAAAGGTGTGGACGAAGAAACGTTCGAGCGTGAATTGTACGTCATCCGCCGCCGGATCGAAAAGGCAGCGACGGCTGCAGGCGTGGGTGAGTTGTATCTGGCGTCGCTGTCGTGCCGCTCGATCATCTACAAAGGCATGTTCTTGGCGCAGGATATTGGTGAATTTTTCCCTGATCTGCTGGACGAACGGTTCACATCCGCGTTCGCCCTGTACCACCAGCGCTATTCCACAAACACTTTCCCGCAGTGGTGGTTGGCCCAGCCGTTCCGCATGTTGGCGCATAACGGTGAAATCAACACGCTCAAGGGCAACACCAACTGGATGAAGTCCCACGAAATCCGCATGGCGTCGGGTGCGTTTGGCGACATGGCGGAAGATATCAAGCCGATCATTCCGGGTGGGTCGTCTGACTCTGCCGCGTTGGATGCGGTGTTCGAAGTTTTGGTGCGTTCTGGCCGCAACGCGCCTATGGCGAAGACGTTGCTGGTCCCTGAATCATGGTCCAAGCAAGCGGTGGAACTGCCGCAATCTTGGCGTGATATGTATTCCTACTGTAACTCGGTCATGGAACCGTGGGATGGTCCTGCGGCGCTGGCGATGACCGATGGTCAGTGGGTTTGCGCGGGTCTGGACCGCAATGGCCTGCGTCCGATGCG
This sequence comes from Planktomarina sp., assembly GCA_049613825.1. Classification (GTDB taxonomy): domain Bacteria; phylum Pseudomonadota; class Alphaproteobacteria; order Rhodobacterales; family Rhodobacteraceae; genus Planktomarina. The sequence continues at coordinate 6,747 of JBMZCY010000060.1, read as the reverse complement.
GTATGTTGTGACGGGTGACGGCCTGCTGATCGCAGGGTCCGAGGCGGGAATGGTTCCGGTGGACGAGGCAACTGTCGTTGAGAAAGGCGCGCTTGGCCCGGGTCAGATGCTGGCCGTGGATATGAAAGAAGGCCGTCTGTATCACGATGAAGAAATGAAAGATGCGTTGGCCGCGTCCCAGCCATTTGGCGAATGGGTTGGTAAGATCAACGAGCTGGATGGCACGCTGGCTGCGGCGACCGAAGTGCCATTGTTCGAAGGCGACGATCTGCGCAAGCGCCAGATCGCAGCTGGTTATTCGATGGAGGAGTTGGAGCAGATTTTGGCTCCAATGGCCGAAGACGGGAAGGAAACTTTGGCGTCCATGGGCGATGATACTCCGTCAGCCGTTCTGTCGAATATGTACCGTCCATTGTCGCACTTCTTCCGTCAGAATTTCTCTCAGGTCACCAACCCGCCAATCGATTCCCTGCGTGAATTCCGTGTGATGTCGTTGAAAACGCGCTTCGGGAATTTGAAGAACGTATTGGATGAATCCTCGGCCCAGACTGAGATTTTGGTGCTGGATTCCCCGTTCGTCGGCAACGCACAGTTCGACGCATTGTTGGGCAGCTTTAACGCGCCGATGGTAGAAATTGACTGCACATTCGATGCCGATGCCGACCAAGGTGCGCTGAACGAAGCCCTCGCCCGTATCCGCAGCGAAGCAGAAGATGCCGTCCGTTCCGGTGCAGGGCATATCGTTCTGACAGACCAACACTGTAACGCCGATAAAGTCGCGATGCCGATGATCTTGGCGACATCCGCTGTTCATTCATGGTTGACCCGCCATGGTCTGCGCACATTCTGTTCGCTGAATGTCCGGTCCGCTGAATGTATTGACCCGCATTATTTTGCCGTGCTGATTGGCTGTGGTGCGACTGTCGTGAACGCCTATCTGGCCGAAGATTCCCTGAATGACCGTATCAATCGCGGTCTGCTGAACGGGACCCTGACCGAAGCAACTGCGCGGTATCGTAATGCCATCGACCAAGGCTTGCTTAAGATCATGGCGAAGATGGGGATTTCTGTAATCTCCTCCTACCGTGGCGGTCTGAATTTCGAAGCAGTGGGTCTGTCCCGCGCGATGGTTGCCGAATTCTTCCCCGGCATGACCTCCCGCATCTCGGGTATCGGGACGACCGGTATCCAGCGCAAAGCGGAAGAGGTGCATGGGTCTGCCTATAAAACCGCGTCCGATGTTCTGCCCATCGGTGGCTTTTACAAAGCCCGCCGTCAGGGCGAAAAGCACGCGTGGGAAGCGCAGACCATGCACATGCTGCAAGCGGCGTGTAACCGTGGCAGCTTTGAAATGTGGAAGCAGTACTCAGCGAAATTGCAGTCCAACCCGCCGATCCATTTGCGTGATTTGATGGATTTTAAAGCGCTGGGTACTGCGATTTCCGTGGATGAGGTTGAATCGATCACATCGATCCGTAAGCGCTTTGTAACTCCGGGCATGTCCCTTGGTGCCCTATCGCCCGAGGCGCATAAGACGCTGAACGTCGCGATGAACCGTATCGGCGCCAAATCTGATTCCGGTGAAGGCGGTGAAGATCCGGCGCACTTTGTACCCGAAGCGAACGGCGACAATCCGTCTGCAAAAATCAAGCAGGTGGCGTCCGGTCGGTTTGGTGTGACCGCCGAATATCTGAACCATTGTGAGGAGCTGGAAATCAAAGTTGCCCAAGGGGCGAAACCGGGCGAGGGCGGCCAGCTGCCCGGCATGAAGGTCACCGACCTGATTGCCCGTCTGCGTCATTCGACCAAAGGCGTGACCCTGATTTCCCCGCCACCGCACCACGACATCTATTCGATCGAGGATTTGGCCCAGCTGATCTACGATCTGAAACAGATCAACCCGCGCTGTAAGGTGACTGTGAAACTGGTCGCCGCATCTGGTGTTGGTACGATTGCGGCGGGTGTGGCCAAGGCCGAAGCGGATGTTATCCTGATTTCGGGTCACAATGGCGGCACGGGCGCGTCCCCTGCCACATCCATCAAATTCGCTGGTCTTCCGTGGGAAATGGGTCTGACCGAAGCGCACCAAGTGCTGGCGATGAACAACCTGCGGGACCGCGTGACCTTGCGCACAGATGGTGGTTTGCGCACGGGTCGTGATATCGTCATGGCGGCAATGTTGGGTGCCGAAGAATACGGGATCGGCACCGCTGCGCTGATCGCGATGGGCTGTATCATGGTGCGTCAGTGCCAGTCGAACACATGCCCCGTGGGTGTCTGTACGCAGGACGAAGCCTTGCGGGACAAGTTCACGGGCAGCGCCGATAAAGTGGTGAACCTGATCACATTCTACGCTCAAGAAGTGCGTGAGATTCTGGCTTCGCTGGGTGCACGTTCTATGGATGATGTGATTGGTCGGGCTGATCTGTTGTCTCAGGTATCGCGCGGGTCTGCTCACCTTGATGACCTAGATCTGAATCCGTTGTTGATCACCGTCGATGATGCATCTGAAATTGTGTACGACCGCAATAAGCCGCGCAATCCTGTGCCAGACACGCTGGATGCGCAGATCGTTCGTGATGCGGAACGATTCCTGAAAGACGGTGAAAAGATGCAGCTGCAATATGCAGTGCAGAACACGTCACGTTCCATCGGAACACGGACATCGTCGCATATCGTGACGGCGTTCGGGATGCGAAACAACCTGCAGGATGACCATTTGACGGTCAAATTGCAGGGGTCCGCTGGTCAGGCTTTGGGGGCGTTCGCCGCACCCGGTTTGAAGCTGGAAGTGTCGGGTGATGCCAATGATTATGTCGGCAAAGGTCTATCTGGCGGCACGGTTGTTGTCCGCCCCGCACAGGTCAGCCCATTGGTCGCCAAGGACAACACGATCATCGGGAATACGGTCCTATACGGTGCCACTGATGGTCACTTGTTCGCCGCCGGTCGCGCAGGGGAACGCTTCGGTGTTCGCAATTCCGGCGCAAAGGTTGTGATCGAAGGCTGCGGTTCCAACGGCTGTGAATATATGACTGGTGGTGTCGCGGTGATCTTGGGATCCATTGGTGCGAACTTTGGTGCGGGCATGACTGGTGGTATGGCGTATCTGTACGACCCTGAAGGCCAGTCCGGCCCGATGATGAACTCTGAAACCATTGTCACCAACAAAGTTGAGGTCGATCATTGGGAGGGGCAACTGAAAGGCCTGATTGAACGCCATTTGGCTGAAACAGGGTCGATGTTAGCCGCTGATATCTTGCAACATTGGGATATTGAACGTGCGCATTTTGTGCAGATTTGCCCGAAGGAAATGCTGGACAAACTGCCCGCGCCGCTGACGCATGAGGCGGCGGCAGTGCCTGCGGAATAGACACAGAATTGGGGGCCTGCGGGCCCCTTTTTCAATTCGGGTAGTTGACCTGCGATGGGTCACTGTGTTGCATCATGCCATGGCGAAAAAGAAACTTAATTTAGTGAAATCTTCCAGTTTGATCCGACGCGCGTGGCGCTTTATTCGGCGGTGGGTTCTACGGCTGATCCTGCTGCTTACGGTGATCTTTGCGCTTTGGATTGTTGCCTATAAATACCTGACACCGTGGACCACGATCTACATGATGCAAGAAAACTGGCGTCAGGATGGGGTGCAGTACGAATGGGTCGATATGGACCAGATTGCCCCCGTGATGCAGCGGGCCGTCGTCGCGGCCGAAGATGCGAATTATTGTCTGCACTGGGGGCTGGATTCAGCGGCCATTCAGATGGCTTTGCAAGAAGGCGCAGTCAGGGGCGGGTCCACCATCAGCCAGCAAACCGTAAAGAACGCATTCCTGTGGCAAGGCCGGAATTGGGTCCGTAAGGGGTTAGAGGCCGCTTTGACGCCCATCGCCGATTGGGTGTGGGGCAAGGAACGGATGTTGGAAATCTATCTGAATATCATCGAATTCGACACGGGTGTCTTCGGTATTCAGGCCGCAGCACAGCATCATTTCGGGGTCGATGCCAAAGACCTGAACCGTGTGCAGGCCGGGCGGTTGGCGGCTGTTTTGCCAAACCCAAAGGATTACAGTGCCGTGCGTCCGTCTGCGTTTATGCAAAAACGGGCACGATCGATCATTGCGGGATCGGATATCATCCGCCGTGACGGGCGTGCGAATTGTTTTCAAAGTTGAACGCCCGGCCGCGATGGGGCATTAAAGGGTAACCCTCACCATCAGGTATCCCATGGCCACCCTGTACCACGTTCCGCTGTCTCCGTTTTGTCGAAAAGTCCGGCTGTCGCTGGCTGAAAAGAAGATCGAAACGCAGTTGGTTGAGGAACGCTATTGGGAAAAGGATGCGGATTTTTTACGCCGAAATCCGGCAGGAAAAGTGCCTGTGTTGAAGATCGATAATAAGGTGTTGGCTGAAAGCAGTGCAATTTGTGAGTATCTGGAAGATCGGTATCCGAACCCTTCATTGATGCCCAAAGGTCCGGGGCAGCGCTATGAAGTGCGGCGTCTGGTGTCGTGGTTCGATGACAAATTCCATGCTGAGGTCACGTCGAACCTGTTGTACGAACGTGTGAACCGTAAGGTGCAGGGCAAAGGTTATCCGATTGCGGCGAACGTGAAAGCAGGGTCGCGGGCGATCAAGTATCATCTGGATTACATGACGTGGCTTTTGGACAATCGTCGTTGGTTGGCGGGGGATTCCATGACCTTGGCAGATTTTGCCGCAGCGGCACATTTGTCCGCGTTGGATTATATCAGTGACGTGGATTGGAACCGGTCTGCGGCGGTGAAAGACTGGTACGCGAAAATCAAATCACGGCCAGCCTTCCGGTCCATTCTGGCGGATCATGTGGCAGGATTTCCACCACCCCGACACTATGCCGACTTGGATTTTTAAGATTGGGGATTTCTGAACGCCTTCGTGCCAAAGCGATTGAGGAAGGGTTCACGGCCGCCCGGTTCACCACCCCTGATATTCCTGATGTCAAAGCGCGGCTGGATCAGTTTCTGGGTGCAGGTTATCACGGCCAAATGGCATGGATGCAGGACCGCGCAGATTGGCGTGCGGATCCGCGTACCCTGTGGCCAGAGGTAAAGTCCATACTGATGTTGGCCGAGGCGTATACGCCAGACGTTGATCCCCTTGTTAACCTGTCTAACCCCGAAATCGGCAATATTAGTGTCTATTCGCGGGGCAAAGATTACCATGATTTGGTTAAGAAACGCCTGAAACGTGTGGCCCGTTGGTTGGTGGCTGAGACGGGGTGCACGTTGAAGGTGTTCGTGGACACAGCCCCCGTGGCCGAAAAACCTTTGGCGCAAGCGGCAGGGCTTGGCTGGCAGGGCAAACACACGAATTTAGTAGGACGCGGCTTGGGAAACTGGATGTTCTTAGGTGCTATCTTTCTGGATTTTGAGGTCCCGCCTGATGGGGCTGAAGTGGACCATTGCGGGTCATGCCGCAAATGTCTGGATGCCTGTCCGACAGATGCCTTCCCCGCGCCGTATCAGTTGGATGCGCGGCGGTGCATTTCTTATCTGGCCATCGAACACAAAGGCCCGATTGACTACGATCTGCGCAAGGGAATGGGAAACCGGATTTACGGGTGTGATGATTGTTTGGCGGTTTGCCCGTGGAACAAGTTCGCCCAAGATGCGTCCGAGGTACGTTATGCCGCCCGTGATGATCTGGCAGCACCCAAGTTGGCAGATTTGGTGACATTGGATGACACGGCGTTCCGGCAGAAATTCGCAGGATCACCTATCAAACGCATCGGGCGCGACAGGTTTGTTCGCAATGTTTTGTATGCGATTGGAAATTCAGGGCAGAGGGATTTTGCACCCCTGATTGCCCCGCTTGTTAATGACCCTGACCCAACTGTTGCAGATGCAGCCAATTGGGCTTTGGATCAGTTGGGTTAGCCCGGAACGGCGAACGTCAGGTTTGCCCACAGGCTGTGCCAAGCAGCGCCGTTGGCAGGGTCGCGTTCTTCCAATACGACATGGTCGATCTGGTATTCGTAACCCGCTTTGACGGACACGCTGGCCACGCCATTACCGTTGGTCCGCAATAGGGTCACGTTCACATCGCCGGATGGAGATTTGGCGAACACCTCTACTTGAACATCCGTCAACGCGGTGTCGCCTTGCCACACCTGTACATCTACCGTGCTTTCATTGCTGGTGTACGGATTGGTTAGGGCTACGATTTCCACGTCCAATCCTAATCGTTTGTCTGATCCAGCGCCATCGCCAACTGCGATCAGGGATTTTCCGTAGCGACGGTAGGTTTCGGTAAATCCTGTTTGTGGCAAGCCACGTGCGGCGTGGCGTTCCAATGCGCCTTGGAAATCCTTGTGTTCGACAAAGGACACGAACTTTTCCCATTCGCGATAGGTCAGCGTGTCGTCGCGGGTTTCATGGGCAATGATCAACAGACCCGATTGGGGCCGTTCCACTTGCATGGCCGGGCGATCCCCGACGGTTCCGTTGTATTTCGCAACGAACCCTTTCTGCACAGTCAAAGATTGTGTCGTCCGACGGGGAACATAAGCGCTTTTGGCACCGTTAAAATCCTGACCGACGATAAAATGGGCGTCTACATTTTCACCCACGGAAACTTGATATTTTAGGGGTGCAATCCAGAATTCATGGGCATAGGCTGGGGCCGACATAAAAAGACATAAGACACAAAGGAGCTGACGCAGCATGGTTCATTCTTCCACTTTTAGGTACGCGACAAGGGTCTTTCGAA
>JBMZCY010000059.1:0-9982 GCA_049613825.1 Planktomarina sp. | reverse complement strand
TATCCGACAAACCGTTCATGGGTTCGGTGACAGAACCGGAACGTGCGCAAGATTCTGTCGACATGTGCAAAATCCTGTTTGGTGAAGACTTTGTCCGTGACAACACCGTCATGACGTCGCTGATCAACATCAACAGCCCGCTGACATTCGACAATATCATGATGGGCGCGTTGGAAGTTTACGCAAAGAACAATCAGGCCTGCATCGTATCCCCGTTTATCGTGGGCGGCGCTATGGCACCGGTTTCTGTTGTTGGCACACTGACGCAGGTTATGGCGGAAGTTCTGGCCGGGATCGCATATTCTCAGCTGATCCAACCGGGTGCACCGATCATCTTTGGTACGTTTGTGTCTTCCATCGACATGAACTCTGGTGCGCCGACCTTTGGGACGCCAGAAGCCAGCCAGATCTTGTACGGTGCTGCACAATTGGCCCGTCGTATGAATCTGCCGTTCCGGTCCGGGGGCAGCTTGTGTGGATCTAAACTGCCCGACGCCCAAGCGGCGTATGAGACAGCAAATACACTGAACGCGGCTTACATGGGCGGTGTGAACTTTATGTTGCATTCATGTGGCTGGTTGGAAGGTGGCCTTGTGTCATCGTTCGAAAAATTCGTAATGGATGCCGACCAATTGGGCACATACCAGAAAATGGGCGAAGGGGTCGAGGCTGACGAAAACGGTCAAGCCATGGGTGCGATCCGTGAAGTCGGTCCATCAGGTCACTATCTTGGCTGCGAACACACGCAGAACAACTATCAAACTGCGTTCTGGCGGTCGTCCTTATTCGACTACAAACCTTACGAGACGTGGGAAGAAGAAGGGGCGCGCGACACGCAAACCCTTGCTAACCTGCGCGTGCAGGAATTGTTGAACGCCTACGAGCAGCCTGCTTTGGACCCAGAGGTTAAAGCAAAGCTGGAAGCATTCGTGGCTGATAAAAAGGCGTCGGTTCCAGACGCGTTCATCTAATACGCAAACAAATGACGGCGGGCCAGAATTTGGACCGCTGCCAGAACATCAATATGACGGGCCGGGCTGTAAGACGCTTGGCCCGTTTTGCGTTGGTGGTTCTGGTCTGCCTCCAGATCCATCAGATCAAAAATGATGGGCGTCAGATTGCTGTCGGGGTCTGAGCTAATTACGCGCATTAACAATTGCTTATCAGGCATAAGCGACGCTGCTGCTTTTGCTGCCTGTACCAGCAGGTGTGGGCGCATAAGACGGCGTAAACGGGTTTTAACATCTTGCATGTGATTGTTCCTTTTCAGCCACAATCTTGACACAGTTATCCCGCCGTTGCGCAAAATTCAAAACCGCCGAACGGGGTGTTTAGAATTGTTTACCATTTGTGGACAATTATTAACATTAACAGAATTTGTTAACGGATAGGTAAGATTCATGGCGCTAGGTAGGATGAAACTGTGGATAATCAGGTGGATAACTTGGCCGATCTTAAGCAACACACATCAGACACCCTGCAACCCATGTTGCAGCATCTGCCCGACTGGCTGCCAATGGCGACACGGGCTTACCTTGTTCATACGGAAGGTGGGGCCTCGATCCGTGCGGTTGCGCGGGCCATTGGTTCCCATCCGTCAACAATCATGCGGCAGGTCCGCAAAGTCGAAGTTCGCCGCGATGATCCACTATTGGACAAGGGACTTGAAACCATGGGTGCCTGCCTTACCGCGAAAGGTGATGTTATGAGTAATTTAAAACATGATTTTCTGACGCAATCCGACGTCGTGATTACGCCACAGATGATCCGTACGTTGGTCACGCTGGCGCATCGGGGCACGGTTCTGGCCTTGGCCCGTGATTTGGACAATGCTGTGATTGTGCGCGATGGGCCGGATGGATCGACCGAACGTCTGTCGGTTGTGGATCGCAAGCTGGCGATGGCGATGGCGATGATGGATTGGATCACACCAGATGATCCTGAAAACCGAATTGTTCGCTATCGCCTGTCCCCTGTTGGACGCGTCGCGCTGCGCGAACATGCACCGAAGGATACCAAAGATTCTGCTGTTGAAACAGAAATGTCGCATTACCGCAGGGTCCGTTATGGGGCCGTCGAGACTCCGTTATCACAACTGTCCCGTCGCAAAGGGGCAGGAGGTGATCCGTTTTTGAAGCGCAGCCTGGTGGATGCAGGTAATCGTTTGCGCGAAGATTATGAGTTGGCGATGATGGATGACAACCGCCCCGAAGACTGGACCGGTTATATCTTTCCATCGCGTCCGGTGCCGACCCGTGCAGAAACGCCAGCTGAAAACGCGCATATTCGTGTCGCTGCGGCCTTAACCGCCCTCGGTCCCGGATTGGGGGATGTTGCGTTGACCTGCTGTTGTCAGTTGGACGGGTTAGAGAAAGCGGAAAAGACGCTGGGCTGGGCCGCACGGTCGGGCAAAATCGTTCTGCGGATTGCGTTAACCCATCTGGTACAGCATTACGCGGCCAAAGGGGGCGATACGATGATCGGGTAGCTGCTATGCAATGACCTTTCGCCTCTGGAAAGCTGGACGCCAAGCCCGTACATAAGGGACAACGTGGAGGTCCCTATGCGCGATATTACGATCCCAGAACAGCGGCACCCTGAAAAGGCGCACCGTCCCGACAATGCCCAACCTAAGAAGCCGTCTTGGATCAGGGTGAAGGCACCGGTTGGTGAAGGCTACCAGAAAACCCGCGATATCATGCGCGATCATAAGCTGGTCACTGTGTGCGAAGAAGCGGGTTGCCCCAATGTAGGTGAATGCTGGAATCAGGGTCACGCCACGATGATGATCATGGGCGAGGTCTGCACGCGGGCCTGTACCTTCTGCAATATTGCCACAGGCAAGCCGCCCGAAGATCTGGATGTGTTTGAACCGGGGCGCGTTGCGGATGCGGTCAAGAAATTGGGGTTGAACCATGTGGTTGTCACGTCCGTTGACCGTGATGATGTCAAGGACGGGGGCGCTGAACATTTTGCCCAGACCATCCGCGCCATTCGAAAGCAATCGCCATCCACAACGATTGAAATTCTGACCCCCGATTTCATCCGCTGTGATGATTCAGCTTTGGAAGTTGTCGTCGCCGCAAAGCCAGATGTGTTCAACCACAATCTTGAAACGGTTCCGGGCCTGTATCCAGAGGTGCGCCCGGGCGCGCGTTATTTCCATTCATTGCGCCTGTTGCAGCGGGTCAAAGAACTGGACCCGTCGATCTTTACCAAGTCGGGCATCATGGTTGGACTGGGCGAAGATCGTCAGGCCGTGATGCAGGTCATGGACGACATGCGTGCTGCAGACATCGATTTCCTGACGGTCGGTCAGTATTTGCAACCAACCCCGAAACACCACGCTGTGGACCGCTTTGTCACGCCCGAAGAATTCGCAGGCTATGAAAAAGCGGCGTGGGGTAAGGGGTTCTTGATGGTGTCGGCAACGCCTTTGACGCGATCATCGTACCATGCGGGCGATGACTTTGCGCGGTTGCGCGATGCGCGTCTGGCGAAGATGGGTCGTTAGTCCAGAGGGACAGCATTCCCGACACCTTGGTTGCGGAAGCCCCGATTGTCGAAGGTCAACCAATCTGGCCAACCGACAAATTGTTCGATCCCGATGAGTGCGGCGGCTGACAGGGTGATTCCGATCACCAGATAAACCATCTTTTTAGACGGCGGGTTTTTGACCCACCGTGCCATACGTACAAACCAGATGGGGCCCATCATCAGCGCACTTCATCCGTGAAGCGGACTTTTCCGATGTGCGACAGGTTGCGGTCCCTTTGGGCGAAATCGATTCCATAGCCCACAACAAATTCATCAGGAATTTCGAACCCGATATAATCCGCCGAACAGTCCACTTCGCGGCGTGACGGTTTGTCCAGCAACGCCGCAGTGCGCAAACGGGCAGGCTTGCGTTGCAAGATATGGGCAATGACGTTGATCATCGTGTGGCCTGTGTCGACGATATCTTCGACAATCAACACATCGCGGCCTTCTATGGCGCCCCGCAAATCTTTTAAAATTCGCACCTCACGCGACGATTCCATCGCATCGCCATAGGATGTGACTTCTAAAAAATCGACCTCTATTGGTAGATCAATTTCACGCACCAAGTCTGCGATAAAGATAAAGGACCCTCGCAACAGGCCGATGACGACCAGTTTGTCCGTCCCTTTGAATTCTTCGGATATTTCCTTGGCCATGCTTTCCACACGGGCTGCGATGGATTTGGCAGAAATCATTTCGTCGATGACATAGGGTCGCTGCACTGGGTCGTCCTCTTGTAATTTGGGTTCTGTTTACGACATGAAGTGGCAAGATCAAAGAGGATGCGTGATGCCCACACACTCGGAAACCCGCAAATTGCCGTATACAGCGGATCAAATGTACACATTGGTGGCAGATGTCGCGCAATACCCTAAGTTTATTCCGTGGTGCGCCGCGGCCCGCATCAGGCGAGAGGTCAATCAGGGTGACAAAACCTTGATGGAAGCTGATTTGGTGATCAGCTTTAAAGTCTTCCGTGAAAAGTTCGGCAGCCGCGTGATCCTGTGGCCTGAGACAAAGCAGATCGATACGGAATATATCGACGGTCCGTTCAAATACATGAAGTCAAACTGGTCGTTTGAAGATGTCGACGGCGGCTGCAACGTCAAATTCCACGTTGATTTCGAATTCAAGAACGCGATTCTACAGGGGATCATCGGGGTGGTGTTTAACGAAGCCATGCAGCGGATTGTCCGTGCGTTTGAACGTCGTGCTGCGGAACTATATGACTAAACATCAAAGGCCGCCCCGAAGGACGGCCTGTTTCACAATGTAGGTTGGTCTTAAGATGACATATCGTATGCACGTTCACCGTGCTGTGCCAGGTCCAAACCTTGCTGTTCTTCATCTTTGCTAACGCGCAATGGCACGATTGCTTTTACAATGAAGATCAGCGCAGTTGATACGACCAGCGTATACACACCAACGACCAACAGACCGCCCAGTTGTTCCGTAAATCCAGCATGACCAAACACAGCCAGCATCACGATCCCGAACATACCGCCAACGCCATGAACGGCGAAGACGTCCAATGTATCGTCAATCTTGAACTTACTTTTGATCAGGCCGCACAATTCTTGGCACATGATACCTGCGATGGATCCGATCAACAAAGCCTCTAACGGACCTACAGAACCTGAGGCTGGCGTAATGGATGCCAGACCTGCGATTGTGCCTGTGACGATGCCAACCAAAGATGCTTTGCCATACCGGTAACGTTCCCACGCAGCCCATGTCAGGGATGCAGCAGCGGCAGAGATATGTGTGACAGTGATCGCCATTGCAGCGCCGCCATTGGCCGCCAGTTCGGATCCGCCGTTGAAGCCGAACCACCCAACCCACAACATTGCAGCACCGATCATCACCATGCCCGGATTGTGCGGTGGCACGTTTTTGTTCGACCGTGGACCAAGGAAAAAGGCCAATAGCAGCGCAGCCAAGCCTGCCGTTTGGTGCACAACAATACCGCCCGCAAAGTCATTTACGCCATTTGCAAACAACGCCCCTTCAGCGCCCGATAACATGCCGCCGCCCCAGATCCAGTGCACGACAGGTGCGTATACGACCAGCATCCATGCGGAACAGAAGATCACGACGAAGGCAAAGTTGATCCGTTCCACAAACGCGCCGACCATCAGGGCAGGGGTGATGATGGCAAAGGTCATTTGGAACGCTGCGAACAGGATTTCCGGCAGGGTGCCCGACAAGCTGTCTTCCGTGATGCCCATAAAGAACATCTTATCAAGGCCACCCCAATACAGGTTCGCGTCCCCAAATGCGATGGAGTAGCCGAAGGCGAGCCACAGAAGGCTCATCACGCAGGCGATGGTGAAGGTGTGCATGAACACACTCAGCACGTTGCGCGCGCGGACCAAGCCGCCATAGAACAAGGCCAGGCCCGGCAATGTCATAAACAATACCAAGGCCGTAGCGACGATAATCCAAGCTGTATCTGCAGCGTTCATGGGGTCCCTCCAAGGGTTGTAACTTTCAACTATTGCTAAAAGTGATTCAGAGGGGTGGGGAAGACAGGCGAATCTTTTGAGGGGTTAGTTTGGGCGTTTGACCAAATTTTAATCACAAAATTCTAATTCCGCACAATTAGCCGTCATTTTCCAGATTCATCAATATCAATCCAAGTGCATGATCTTTCGCAGCAATGCGCACATTTTCACGGCCGATAGCGCCGAATTCGACCGTTTGTGTGATGGTGCCTGATACGGTCGTCAGACCAAAACACACACGTCCTTCTGGTTTGAAATTCGATCCACCCGGGCCTGCAATGCCAGAAATAGAGACTGCAATATCTGCGTTTGTTGCAGTCTTGGCACCCTTGGCCATTTCCGCAGCAACTTGTTCGGAAACCGCGCCAAATTGGTCCAGCGTGTTCATTTGCACGTCTAACAACTGAATCTTCGCCGCATTGGAATAGGCGACAAACCCGAACTCAAACATGGCAGAGCTGCCTGCAAGATCTGTCAACGCCGCAGCAACCATGCCCCCTGTGCAACTTTCAGCAGTGGTGATGCGCAGACCACGTGCGGTGGCGATTTTCAGAATATCAGCCGCATTCATACCATCAGCGCATGTACAATACCGGCCAAAGCAGCCACACTTATGGCGGCCATGATGCCTGCGATGATATCATCCAAGATGACCCCGAACGGAGTTTCCATTCGGTCAGCCCAACCCACGGGGCCGATTTTCACGATATCAAACAGCCGGAAGAATATGAACGCTGCGATCCAGCCGGGGTATAGGGCAAATGGAGATGCACCAACGTGCAATGCGCCTAACACAACAGGCAGCAAAGCAATCATTTGTCCAGCCACTTCGTCGATAACGATTTCCGATCTGTCGTGATCCGCTTCGCCTGCGGTCATAATTTTGGTCGCCCACCAGCCTTTGATAATGGTCGCAGGGATGGCGATGAAGAACAGCGCAGGGTGGATCGCCAAAAGAATGGCGGCAATGCCCAACCCCGCCAATGATCCCCATGTGCCCGGGGCAGGACGGATGTAGCCGACATAACAAACTGTTGCGGTCAGGATGGCCAAGCCCTTCATAGCGACACCAACGCAACAGTTGCGATAGATGCGATGCCTTCTTCACGCCCTGTAAAGCCCAACTTTTCAGAGGTCGTCGCCTTCACACTGACGTCTTGCGGATCCATCCCCATAATTTGCGCCATCTTTTCGCGCATCGCCACGGCATGTGGGCCGATCTTCGGGTATTCGCAAACAATCGTGCAATCGATGTTCGAAATTGTGAAACCACGGTTGGCGACCATGTCCACCGCGTGCTTTAGAAAAACCTCGCTCGCCGCGCCTTTCCATTGGGGATCACTGGGCGGGAAATGTTGACCGATATCGCCAGCGGCCAATGCACCGTAAAGGGCGTCAGTCACAGCGTGCATGGACACATCAGCATCCGAATGGCCCATCAAGGATGCTGTATGCTGAACCTCGATCCCGCACAAAATAACAGCGGCCCCCGGTCCGAATTTGTGAACGTCATAGCCGTTGCCTACACGCAATTTCATAGATGCCTCAATATTTGTTCAGCCCGTGCAAAGTCAGCGGGATAGGTGATCTTTAGATTGTTTTCGCAGCCCGCCACAATGGTAACATCCAGTCCTGCGGCCAACGCGACCTCGACATCGTCTTTTGCGGATGCGGGGGCGGTGTCGTGGGCCGCGCAGATATCAGCGTATGCAAAGCATTGCGGAGTTTGTGCGCGGAACAGGTTTTCACGGTCAACAGGGTGTTGAACTTTGCCATTTTCACCGCGCCACAAGGCGTCAGCAACGGTCAGTGCAGGGGCTGCTGCACCTTGATCTAATGCGGTGATGCATCTGTTCAGAACATCCGCAGTGATACAGGGACGGGCCATGTCATGGATCATCACGTGGGTCGGGGACAAAGCCGCGCAGGCCTCCAGTCCCGCGTGTACCGACGCAGCCCGCGTTACGCCGCCGACTGCCAGAACCGGCGCATATGGTAACGTTTCTGCTTCGGCGCGATCATCTGCGTGATGAACGACCACAATGCCTGCAATATCTGCATGATCTGCGAAGGCCGCAACGGTCCAATCTGCGACCCGCTTGCCCGCCAAGGATTGCCATTGTTTAGGGCCGTCACTGCCGGCGCGGGTGCCGCGCCCACCTGCAACCAAAACAGCTATGATTTTTCGCGCATCCGTCATGAGATATTCCTAAGGCGTTCCCTGAATGCTTGCAATTCAATGTCGCCCCCTGCATATCGCACAATAATTAGTCACTTGATGATATATAAGACGATAAATCTTGGGTTTGCTTTATAATTATCCAAGTTGACGCCACTTTCATCATAAGGAGATCCCTTTTGCCCCTAATGATCGGTGATATTAAATTAGACCCCGCTGTTTTTCTGGCCCCGATGGCCGGAATCACAGACGCGCCGATGCGGGCGATGGTGTCGAAATTCGGGGCGGGGCTGGTGGTGTCTGAAATGGTGGCCAGCAAGGAATTAGTGCAAGCCAATCACAAATCCCGCAGCCGCGCGATGTTGGGTGAAGGTCCAATACCCACATCCGTCCAAATCGCTGGCCGCGAGGCCCATTGGATGGCTGAAGCGGCGCGGCTTTTGACAAACCAAGGCGCTAAACTGATTGATATTAACATGGGCTGTCCGGCCAAAAAGGTGACAACCGGTTATTCCGGGTCTGCACTGATGAAGACGCCTGACTATGCTTTGACGTTGATCGAAGCTGTGGTGAATGCCACCCCACGTCCTGTCACTTTAAAGATGCGCTTGGGATGGGATGATGATTGCCTGAACGCGGCGGATATCGCCAAACGGGCCGAGGCGGTTGGGATCAAGATGATCACCATTCATGGCCGCACGCGGAACCAGTTTTACAAAGGCAATGCCGATTGGGCTGCTGTCGCAGAAGTGGTTCAGGCGGTTGATATTCCGGTGATTGTAAATGGTGATATTGTTGATGGTGCCTCTGCGATTGCGGCCAAAGTGCAATCAGGTGCCGCTGGCGTGATGATCGGACGCGGGGCGCAAGGTGCGCCGTGGATTATCGCACAAGTGGCGCATGAGGTTTTTGGGACTACGAAACCTACCGTTCCGAAGGGGGATGATTTGGTGGCGCTGGTCGCGGAACATTACGAAGAAATGTTAACTTTCTACGGTAAAACACTGGGCCACCGCGTCGCGCGGAAACATATTGGATGGTATATGGATCGTTGTGGAACGGACGCCGTTTTGCGCAAGCAGGTCTTAACAGCCACGTCACCCAAAGACGTCATGGACCTATTGCCCGCTGCCATGTCTGCCAGACAAATGCCGGAGGCAGCTGCGTGACCTCAACCGACACTTTATGGTCCAGCCTGCCAATCCCCGTGCTGTTGATTGACGCCGGTAATATAATTCTGGACGTTAATCCCAGCGGTGAAGGGTTCTTAAACCTGTCGCAACGTGCGCTGAAAGGCCAACCTGTTTGGGACAAAGTTATGGTCGCTGCCGAAATGGATGATGCACTGACCCGTGTGCGTGAAAACGGATCACCACTGTTTGTGAACGAAGTTGATGTATCCAGCGGCGAACGCACCCCGTTGCCCTGCAGTATCCAGATTGCCCCCATGTCAACGACCGCTGGCACGTTGCTGATCTTGATCCAGCCACGCGAAAGCGGGCATCGTATCAACCGGGACACTGCACGGACGGCGGCGAAGTCGGCAATCGGGATGGCAGAAATGCTGGCCCATGAAATCAAGAACCCATTGGCAGGGATCATTGGCGCAGCACAGTTGCTGTCGATGAGTCTGTCGAACGGCGATCTGGAAATGACCGACTTAATCGTTGCGGAAAGCCGTCGGATCGTAAAACTGCTGGATCAAGTGGAACAATTCGGTCGCTTGCGCCCGCCTGAACGGCAATCGCTGAACATTCAC
>JBMZCY010000058.1:0-10002 GCA_049613825.1 Planktomarina sp. | reverse complement strand
TGATCCGCACGGCATTTTCAACCTCTGTCCGCGAAGCTGGCGATTTGTCCGCAGGTGTCTATGACAGCAATGGTTTGATGCTGGCCCAAGCGGTCACCGGAACCCCCGGCCACGTGAACGCCATGGCCGATGCCGTCGCCCACTTTATGCGCCGGATCGGTGTAGAAAACATGGCCGAAGGGGACGTCTACATCACCAACGATCCATGGGAAGGCACAGGCCATCTGCACGATATCACAATCGTAACGCCATCCTTCCACAAAGGCGCATTCGTTGGCTTCTTTGCCTGCACTGCGCACATCGTTGATATCGGCGGGCGCGGCTTCGGGGCGGATGCGAATTCTGTCTATGAAGAAGGCCTGTACATCCCGATCATGCCTTTTGCAAAGGCGGGTGAGGTCGACAAAACGCTGACCGCAATCATCCGTGGCAACGTCCGTGAACCGGATCAGTTGATCGGTGACATCTACGCGCTGGCCACATGTAACGACATCGGCCATGCGCGGTTGATCGAGATGATGAACGAATTCGCTTTGGCGGATTTAGAAGGCGTATCCGACTTCGTCCTATCCAATTCCCGCCGTGCGACGTTGGAACGGATCAACGCACTGGAAAAAGGATCAGCCCACGGGGAAATGACCATCGACGGCTTCTCGCACCCTGTGACGTTGAAGGTTCGTGTGGACATCGAACAAGACCGTATTCTGACGGACTGGGACGGAACAACGGGGTTGGATAAGAAAGGCATCAACGTGCCGCTGGTCTATACAAAGGCCTATGCGTGCTATGCCCTGAAATGCGCCATAGCGCCGGAAATCCCTAACAACGCGGCATCGTTGGCTCCGTTTGAGATTACGGCGCCAGAGAACTCAATCGTCAACGCCCTACATCCCGCCCCCGTGGCCCTGCGCCATGTGATCGGGCATATGGTGCCAGACACGGTCTATGCGGCCTTGGACCAATTGTTGCCCAACCTTGTGCCCGCCGAAGGGGCAGGGTGTTTGTGCAACTTTCAAGTCTCGCTCCGCCCCCGAACAGATGCAACGCCCCCCGCCCATGCGCGACGGTCAGAAGTCCTGACCTTCAATTCCGGTGGCGGCGGCGCACGGCCCGCATTTGATGGCATGAACGCCACGGCCTTTCCATCAGGCGTGATGACCATGCCGGTCGAGGCCACGGAAAACGTAGGTCCGGTCATCATCTGGCGCAAAGAACTGCGTCCTGATTCCGGCGGCGCTGGCCGTCAGCGCGGCGGTCTGGGTCAGTATATGTATGTCGGGGCGCAGGACGGGCATGAATTTGACATCCAAGCCATGTTCGACCGCGTGGACCATCCTGCCAACGGACGCCAAGGCGGCGTACAAGGGGCACCGACCTTAATCGCCCAAGACGATGGCACACCGATGAACGGCAAAGGCAAACAATTCGTCCCCCATGGGCGGGTTGTCGAAATGGCCTTCCCCGGTGGGGCTGGATACGGGCCCGTGGCGGAGCGGGATATGGGCACAGTCCGCAAAGACCTTGCCGGTGGATACATCACACGTGAGGCTGCAATGAACGACTACGATATGACCGCAGCGGACGCAGACGATGTTCTGGCCCGCGCAAAATCAGGGGAGGCTTTCTAATGGCTGCAGCACAAACACCCAAACAGACCAGCTATGACGTGGTTATCATCGGCGGTGCGATCATGGGATCATCCACCGCTTGGTGGTTGACCCAGAACCCTGATTTCAACGGGTCCGTGTTGGTGGTCGAGAAAGACCCCAGTTATGAATTCAGCTCGACCGCGCATACAAATTCATGCATGCGGCAGCAGTTTTCGGCGCCTTTGAATGTAAAGATCAGCCAGTTCGCAGCGGATTTCGTAAAGAACCTGCGCGATTATATGGATGATGATCGGGTGCCGGAATTAGGCATTCAGAATTACGGGTATATGTACCTTGCGGGGGATGACGGTTTGACTGCAACCTTGCGGGAAAATCAGCAGGTTCAGTTGGCCGAAGGGGCCGAAACAGAATTGCTGTCGCCCGAAGACATTAAAGCCCGCTATCCTTTCTACAACGTCGATGACCTAAAACTGGGGTCCATCAATCTGAAAGACGAAGGCTATTGGGACGGCGGCACAGTGTTCGACTGGTTCCGCCGATCGGCACAAGATCGTGGCGTGGAATATTGCGCGAACGAAGTGGTTGGCATTGATGTACAATCAGGCCGCGTGAACAGCGTGACCCTGGCCTCTGGCGACGTGATAAATTGCGGCCAACTGGTCAACGCATCCGGCCCGCGTGCCAATGCAACCGCGCAAATGGCGGGGCTGAGTATCCCTGTCGAACCGCGCAAGCGCTTTACATGGATATTCAGCGCAGAACAGCCGTTGGATGTGGACCTGCCGCTGACGATTGACCCGTCAGGTGTACATTTCCGCCAAGACGGGCCCAAAACCTATCTAGCGGGCTGCCCTGCCGACCCTGATCCGGCAGTGGCATTTGATGACTTCACAATGGATCACAACCGCTGGCAGGATCACGTTTGGCCCATCATCGCGACCCGCATCCCTCAGTTCGAGGCGATTAAGGTCGTGACGGAATGGGCGGGTCACTATGCGTTCAACACCTTCGACCAAAACGCGATCCTTGGGCCCCATACCGAAGTATCGAACTTCATCTTCCAAAATGGCTTTTCCGGCCATGGCTTGCAACAATGCCCAGCTATGGGGCGCGGGACGGCTGAATGGCTGACCTACGGCGAATACCGGTCCCTTGACCTGCAGCAGTTCAACTACGCGCGTATCCCGAACAACACTCCGATTATCGAAAAGGCAGTCATCTAATGCATATGAAAAAACTTGTTCTGACAGGGGCTGCTGGTCGTTTGGGAGGGCACCTGCGCGAAACGCTGGCAGGGATGTGTGATGAATTGGTGTCGACAGATATCGCGGCAAGCGTTGATAATCTGGCGACGAATGAGACCTATGTGTCTGCGGATTTGGGCAAACTGGACGAAATCACCCCGCTGCTGGAAGGCGCAGATATGGTCGTGCATTTCGGGGCCATCGGTGACGAAGCGCCTTGGGATGCGATCTTGCACGCCAATCTGATTGGATCGTTCAACATCTGGGAAGCCGCCCGCATTCAAGGGGTCCGCCGTGTGGTTTATGCGTCATCCATCCACGCTGTTGGTCTGCACCGAATTTCTGACAACATCGGTGTCGATGCACCGCATAATCCAGACAGTTACTACGGCTTGGCCAAATGCTTTGCCGAGGATTGTGCTAAATTATACTGGAACAAAGAAGGGATCGAGGCGGTTTGCATGCGCATCTATTCCTGCGCTGCACCCAATGGTGTGCGATCTTTGCAAGCGTGGTTATCTGTTGATGATTTAGTCCGGTTGGTTGTCGCTTCTATTACAACACCTGTTGTGGATGTGACAGTTGTCTATGGTATTTCCAACAACACACGCGCAGCACTGAACAATGATGGTGCCAAGCACCTTGGGTACCGCCCGCAAGATAATGCAGAAGATTATGCTGCTGAGATCTTCGCCAACGTAGATGCACCGGATCGGACTGATCCTGCGCAGGTACGCTATGCAGGTGTTTTTGCGAAAACCGAATTGGGCCAATCGGGCCTCGCTTTTATGAATGCAGTTGATGAGAAAGCATAAGGTGCGCGTGCCGCCCGCATGATGTTTTGTTTTGGGGCGCTGCCCCCTTGAGCGTGCCGCTCAATTCACCCGAAGTTTTTCTAGCAAACTGAAGGATAAACAAATGCGCCCCGATCAGAACAAATTGGTCGGGGCGTCTTCACTTTGCACGGTCATCGACACTTCTGCCTGTACCGTGAGTTCAGTATCACCAATCGTGGTTAAGAAAGCCCTAATCCCTCCTTCAGTTTGCTAGAAAAACTTTGGGGGAATTCGAGGTGAAACCGAGGAGGGGGCAAAGCCCCAACAGGTTATAGATCATGCCGCGTCCGAAAGGGGCGCGACACTTTGATGGCGTTACTTGGTTATAAGTTCGGGGCCCATCACAGCATTCGGAATAGCGGTCGATATCCATGGGATATAAGTGACCATGATCAGGAAAATGAACATGATCCCCAAGAATGGCAGGGCGGCGCGGACGACGCCCATCATGGACATGTTTGCAACGCCTGCGGTCACGAACAGGTTCAGGCCGACGGGCGGGGTGATCATGCCGATCTCCATGTTCACCACCATGATGATGCCCAGATGGATCGGGTCGATGCCTAACTCAATTGCGATGGGGAAGACCAAAGGGGCAACGATGACCAGCAGGCCGGACGGCTCCATAAATTGACCGCCGATTAATAGGATGATGTTTACCACGATCAGGAACATGACTGGACCAAATCCTGCGGACAACATCGCCTCGGTTATCTTCTGTGGAATTTGTTCGTCGGTGATGACGTGTTTCAGCAGAAGGGCGTTGGCGATGACGAACATCAAGGTGATGACCAGTTTACCGGCGTCGAACAATGTTGCGATGGTATCCTTGTGCCAGAACGCCGTGACCAAGGCCCACGGGGCTTGCAGCAGTGATTTGCGTTCGCCATCTACCGCTTTCAGTGGCCCCATGTCGCGGTAGATGAAACTGGCCACGAAGAAGGCGTAGAGCGATGCAACAGCAGCAGCCTCGGTTGGGGTGAAGATCGCACCTGTCACGCCCGGCACACCGTAGATGCCGACCATGATTATGACGATCAGCATCAGGCCCCAGATGGCGTGTTTGAAGCTGTCCCAAATCTCTGCTCCGCCTGCAAATTTACCGGCGGGCATGTTTTTGACCCGTGCCATAATGTAGATACCGATCATCAGCATCAAACCCGCAATCAGGCCCGGCAGGATACCGGCAAGGAACATACGACCGACGGATACTTCGACAGCGGCGGCGTAGACCACCATCACGATGGACGGGGGGATCAGAATGCCCAAGGTGCCTGCGTTGGCGATGACGCCTGCTGCGAATTCCTTGGTGTAGCCGACCTGTTTCATAGCTGCGATGACGATTGTGCCGATGGCGACGACGGTGGCGGGGGATGAACCGGACAGGGCGGCAAAGATCATACAGGCAAGGACACCTGCGATCGCAAGCCCACCACGGAAGTGACCGACCAGCGCGATCGAGAAACGGATGATCCGTTGGGCCACGCCACCCGTCGACATGAACGAGGACGCGAGGATGAAGAACGGGATCGCCAGCAGGGTTGAATGGCCTTCGAACGCCTCAAACAAAGTTTGCGCGACAGACGCGAGGGAGCTGTCCGAGAAGACCAGCAAAAACATGACTGAGGAAAACCCGAGGGATACCGCAATCGGCACACCGATCAACATCAGGCCGATGACCATGACAAATAGAAGAAGCATTTCCATGGTTTATACGCCCTTTTTCTTGAGGGTTTTGGCAGCAGCAGCCACTTCGTCTTCGGCTTCGTGAGATACGATCATCAGGTCCTGATCGCCTTTCCAAACGTGCACCGTGGCCTGGATAAAACGGAACAACAGCAGGGCCATGGATAGGGGCATGATCAGGTAGGGGACGACTTTCGGCATCTTCTCGTATTCTTCGCCATAGTTGAACACGGCTTCCAGCCAGACCATGAAAAACGGCACGGGGATGTCTTGGGTTTCATACCACCCCTGTTCGCGCCAACGTTCGGCCCAGCCCGTAGGAAACCAGCGGCCCTCGGTCGGGGGCAAGTTGGCGAAGGGCGCCCAGTAATCCCATGCGCCTTTCAAAAGTAGCGCAGCGTAGATGATGCAGATCACACAAACAACCAACGTGAAGCGGCGTTTGGCGGGGACGCCAAACATGTTAACGATGGCATCAACGCCAAGGTGGGACGTTTTTTTTACCGCATAGCTTGCGCCCAAAAGAACCAACCATGCGAACAGGAACACGGTTAGCTCCAACGCCCAGAAGATGTTTGAATTGAACACATAACGGGCAACGACATTGGCGAATGTCAGCAGTGTCATGGTTCCAAGAATGACCGCGATGATCGTTTCTTCGATCCGGTCTATGAAATTGCGTGTCTGCATTGTGTCCCCCAACGTCTTAATACAAAAAGGGCGCGCAGTTTCCTACGCGCCCAGATTTTCAGTCAGGTCTTAGTTGACCATCGCATTGATTTTTTGTGCGGCTTCAATATTTTCAGCGCCTACGTCGCCTTCAAACTGTGCCCAAACCGGCTTCATGGTTTCGACCCATTTTGCACGTTGTTCCGCGGACAACTGACGGACTGTGCCGCCGGCTGCGATGATCGCTTCTTTCGCGCCTTCGTTCACAGCTGTGGATTCTGCGTTCCGTGTTTCGGTCACTTCAGCCACGATTTGCAAGAACTGCTCACGAACGTCTGGTTCCAGACCTTCCAACCAATCGACGGAAGTCACGAGCAGATAATCGATGATACCGTGGTCCGTTTGCGTCACGCCGTCTTGGACTTCAAAAAATTTCTTGCCAAAGATGTTGGACCATGTGTTTTCCTGACCGTCAACAACACCCTGTTGCAACGCGCCATAGACTTCGGAAAACGCCATTTTCTGTGGGGAGCCACCGATGGCTTCCATTTGTGCAACCAGAACGTCAGACGATTGAACGCGAAATTTCAGGCCGTTCGCATCTGTGGGATCGATCAATGGCACGTTTGCAGACATCTGCTTCATGCCGTTGTGCCAATAGGACAAACCCTGCAGGCCGCGACGTTGCATGGAATTCAGCATGCCTTGACCAGCGTCAGATGCTTGGAATGCCTCAACCGCGTTGATGTCGTTGAACATGAACGGCAGATCGAAGATGCGGAATTGCTTGGTGAATTTTTCGAATTTGGACAAGGATGGCGCTGCCAACTGAACGTCGCCTTGCAACATCGCTTCCAGCACTTTGTTGTCGTTGTACAAGGTGGAGTTCGGGAAGACCTCCATGCACATTGTGCCGTTCATTTCGTCATTGATGCGTTGTTCCAGCAATGTCGCCGCGATGCCCTTTGGGTGACGGTCTGTGTTGGTCACGTGGCTGAATTTTACCACGATTTCGCCTGCGTCACATGCGGCGTGAACTGCACCCGGCAATGCGACGGATGCGGCCAAGATGGCGGCTGTTGTGAATTTTTTCATTGTATCCTCCCAGATAGTCTGCGGTGCGTCCGCTGATGGTTAGAATAATGGAACTGCACAGATTTGTGGCAAGGTAAAAATTTTAGACAAATTTTGTGTTTTGATTTCAGAGTGTTGAAGGTTTGATGGCCCCAATTCGTCAGATTGTCCGGTATTTCGGACAGAATCCCTTGCTGAATATCGCGCAGTTGCGGATACTTTGTGGCATCTAATCCATGGGACATGATGACCAACCGTAGCCCGCTATACTTTGCCATTTTCGCACTGTTTGCGTGCATCGCATCGGTTGTCGCCTATAGTTGGGTTGAACAGCAGGAACGGGCGATGATCCGCACCACGTCCGAGTTGCGATTGGATCAAGCGGTAGGGCGATTGACTGCGCAATTGCAGGTTTACCGCGTCTTGGTAAACACGGTGGCGAAGGATCCGCGCGTGGTGTCCGCTTTGCAAAACGAAGGGGCGGCCCGACGGATTGGTGCCACCTTGCGCAATCAAAGCCTGACGTTTGGTCTAGATGATATTTATTTGGTATCGGCAAACGGGACCATCGTGGCAACCGCTGACCTGTCTACCACACGGTTGATTACGACGGATACGCCCCTGCTTACAGCTGCACTAAACGGGCGCTTGGGCTTGGATTATTTCATTGCATCCAATGGCAACCGCTATGCGCGTTTTGCGCGGGGGGTGCTTGGCCAGACTGCCGGTAAGGCTGGTGCCGTGGTCATTTGGGTCAACCTGAGCGAGCTGGAATTTGAATGGCCCGTCGCCCCCGAAGATATCGTCTTCGTCGATGCAAACCGTGTGATTGCCACCAATCGTGCAGCGTTAGAGGCTGTCGCACTGGATGCCTTGTCCTTTGAACCGGATCGCTTGTTGGTGATGCAATCTGTGCCCCAAATCGGGTTGAATGCCATTGGATCGTTCGACCCTTCGCTGGCGTCTGAAACAGCACGTCAGCAAGCGTTGTTGGTTCTGCTGACCTTGGGTGTCTTCGGCCTGCTGGCCTTTGCTTGGCTGCAACAACGTCGCCGTTTAGAGTTTGAGGCGGCGACGAATGCCACATTAGAAGCACGGGTGATTGATCGAACCCAAGCGTTGCAGGCGGCACAGGATCAACTGGTGCAAGCCTCGAAATTAACGGCATTGGGGCAAATGTCAGCGGGGGTCAGCCATGAACTGAACCAGCCGCTTGCCGCGATTTTGACCTATGCGCAGAATGGGAAAACCCTGCTGGATCGCGGGCGTGTTGATGATGCGGGTGAAAACCTTGCGCAGATCGAAACGCAAATTCACCGAATTAACAGGATGATCGCGGTTCTGCGCACCTTTGCGCGGAACGAGGCTGTCCCCCGTGAACCCGTCAACGTCACTGCCGCGATCAATGCGGCGATAGAAATGGTAACGGATCAGGCCAAACGCCAAGGTGTACAGATCGTCAAAACAGGCGATTGGTCCAACCATATGGTTCTTGGGGGACGTGTGCGGTTGGAACAGGTGATGTTGAACCTGATGTCCAACGCGCTTGATGCGATGTCTGACGAAACTGGTGGGACGCTGACGCTGCATCTGAACGACTGGATCCAGATCTCAGTGACTGACACTGGGCTTGGCATTGCGGACCCTGAACGTGTGTTTGAACCGTTTTATACGACCAAGGACCTTGGGGCCTCGAAGGGGCTTGGCCTTGGCCTTGCCCTGTCGTTTGGCATTATCGAAAGCTTTGAGGGGCATATAACCTGTCACAATGCCCCCAGTGGTGGGGCTGTCTTCACTGTTAATTTACCGAGCATCCAATGAAGCAAAATATTCTGATCATCGAAGATGACGATGCCCTGCGCGGCGCCTTGGCGCAGACGATGGACCTTGCAGGGTTTACGCCGTTGCCAACGGCCAGCTTTCTACAAGCACGGCGGACGATCCGGTCGAATTTCCAAGGTGTCATTCTGTCTGATATCCAGATGCCCGATGCGACGGGGATGGATGTGCTGGCGTTTGCGCAATCTTTGGATGCTGACCTGCCTGTGGTTCTGATGACAGGTCACAGCGATGTGGCGACTGCAATGGCCGCACTAAAGGGCGGGGCCTATGATTACCTTGAAAAGCCCTGCGCGCCCGATCGTTTGGTCGAAGTCCTGACCCGCGCCTTGGATCACCGCGCCCTTGTCCTGCGATCCCGCAAGATGGAGGTCGCCGCCCTGCGCAATGACGCCGCAGCAGTGAATTTTCCTGGGGCAGCCCCCGCGACAGTTCAGTTGCACAAACATCTGCGCCAAGCTTCGGAAAATACCCGTCAGACGATCCATCTGTACGGGGACAAAGGGGCGGGTAAGAAAACGGCCAGCTACGTGATCAACGCCATGGCGGACCCCAGCCGTCTGTATTTCCGACTGACCGGACTAGGGGCAACGGCAAATGACGTGGCTGCGTTACCGTGGACAGATCAGCCTGCGGATGTTCTGGTCAAAGCCGCATCACAGATGACGAACCCCACGATTTCAGCCCTTCAATCGCATCTGAACAAATACCCAGAAACGCGCCTGATTACGTCTGACCGCAATGGTGTCGAAGATCTGACATTCAACATAAATGCGGTGCCTATTCGCATCCCGTCCCTTGCAGATCGCAGGCCAGATTTGCCTGCGATATTCGAAGCATCCCTGCGCATCGCCGCCCGAAATCTGGACATTGATATGCCAGACATACGCGATGCATGGCGGGCCGAACTGTTGGCACGCCAGTGGGACGACAACATGGTTGCCCTCCGCCAATTCGCAGCCACCTGTGCGCTTGCGGTGCAAGCAAACGCTGTGCCGGACCATGATCAGACTTTGGTCGGACAAATGGAAAATTTCGAACGGA
>JBMZCY010000057.1:0-10368 GCA_049613825.1 Planktomarina sp. | reverse complement strand
TCGGCTGACTAGGTTAATCGCAACCTCGGTACCATTTTCATTGCTGGCATTTTGCAAGAGTTTGTCACGGGTCTTTTGCGACACAATCGGTAATGCCAAGCCATTCTTGCGAGCATTGTCGTAGAATATTCCTGCGAAACTCGTTCCGATGCAGGCATCAATCCCAAGCTGTCGCATGCCCCAGACGGCATGTTCACGACTGGACCCGCAGCCAAAATTATCGCCGACAACCAAAATATTGGCCTGATTCCAAGTTGGCTTGTTCAAAATGAAATCAGGGCGCGGGGCCCCAGCATTGTCAAAGCGTAGATCGGCAAACGTACCGTCCGCCAATCCTTCGCGGGTGATCGTGATCAGGAACCGTTTGGGCATAATCACGTCAGTGTCGACATTGGCCAGCGGCAGTGGTGCTGCGATCCCTGTGATCGTTTTTGTCATCTGGTGGTCTTTCATTTGAAATCTCGCACATCTGCCAGATGTCCGGCGACGGCTGCTGCTGCCACCATTGCGGGTGACATCAGGTGGGTGCGTGCGCCGCGACCCTGCCGTCCTTCGAAATTTCGATTGGTCGACGAAGCGACCCGTTCACCGTCCATCGCTATGTCGTCGTTCATGGCTAGGCACATGGAACAGCCTGCCTCGGGTCGCCATTCGAACCCTGCGGCTTCAAAAATGGCGCGCAATCCTTCGGCTTCGGCCTTGATCCGCGTCATGGCGGAACCCGGCACGACAATTGCTTCGACGCCGGCCGCCACTTTTCGGCCTTCGAGTAGTTTGGCAGCTTCGCGTAAATCTTCGATGCGGCTGTTGGTGCAAGAGCCGATGAAGGCCGTGTCGATTTTGATTGATTGGACAGATTGCCCTTCAATCAATCCCATGTATTGTAACGCGCGTTCCAAAGCGGCTTTTGCCTTGGGGGACGCATATTCGGATGCGACAGGCACATTCGCAGTGATTGGCACCGATTGATCTGGGCTGGTGCCCCATGTGATCAACGGTTCGATGTCAGCACCTGCAATCGTGACCTCTTTGTCAAACACAGCTTTTGAATCGCTCAACCAGTTTTCACCTTTGAACGCGAACTGACCACTGTGGGCGTGGCCGTGCAACGCGGCCTCAGTCACTTCATCTGCTGCAATCAAAGCCGCACGCGCACCCAGTTCAACCGCCATATTGCAAACGGTCATGCGACCGGCCATGTCGAGGCCACGAATGGCAGAGCCTGCAAATTCCACCGCAAATCCATTGGCCCCGCCCGCGTCAACAACTTGTACGACTTTCATGATGATGTCTTTCGCTGTCACGCCGGGGGCTGTGGCCCCGTCAACGGTGACGCGCATGGTTTTCATTCGCTTGTATCGCAACGTTTGGGTGGCGAGTACATGTTCAACTTCGGACGTACCGATGCCAAACCCCAACGCGCCATAGGCGCCATAAGTGGTGGTGTGGCTGTCGCCGCACGCAATCAGCATACCCGGTGCGACCAATCCCTGTTCGGGTACAACGATGTGTTCGATGCCCTGTCGTGGATCGCCAAGACCGTAGAAAGCGATGTCGTGCTTGGTACAATTGGCCTGCAAGTTGTCGATCAGGAGTTTGGACGCCGCATCATGAGGTTCACTGCTGCGGGTCGCGTTCACATGATCAACCACGGCCAGATGCGCCTCGGGCCGCCAAACCCGTAGCCCCTTTGTTTCGAGCCCTGAAAAGGCCTGCGGACTAGTGTATTCGTTCATAATGTGGAAATCGACATAGATCAGCATGTCGCCATCGGGCAGATCGCAGACTTTATGAGCGTCGACGAGTTTGTCATAAAGGGTCCGGCTCATTCGGTGGCCTCCGCATGAATAGGATTGCGTGCAAAAAAATTTATCATGCGCGCCGCGATATCTTCGGGGATTTCTTCAGCCATGTAATGGGTTGTGTCGAGTGCTTCGCCTTCAACCTGCGACGCTCGCTGACGCCAAAGTGCAAGCGCATCAAAGCATGTCTCAATCACACCGCGTTTCGCCCACAGTGTCAAAAGGGGCATATCAAGTTTGCGCCCGAAATCGGCATCATCATGTTCGATGTCTATCGTTGCGGCCGCACGATAGTCTTCGCAGCTTGCATGAATGGCGTCAGGGTCAGCAAAGGCATGAAGATACTCCGCTAATGCATCATCAGAAAATGGATTGTCTCCACGCGCTTGATTAAAGCATTTCAACTTCCAAAACGCTTCTGGATCAGCACCGATCATCGTTTCAGGCAAGGGATTGGATTGTGTCAAAAAGAACCAATGCCAGTAGGCTTGCGCGAATTTTGTGCTGGTGCCCGCATACATTTCACGGGTTGGTGCAATATCAAGAAATGCCATGGCCGAAACGCGGTCAGGGTGATCCAGGCCCAGTCGGTGTGCCACCCGTGCGCCGCGGTCATGGGCGCCAATCAGAAACCGTTCATGTCCTAAACGCTGCATGACGGCAACGATGTCATCTGCCATTGCGCGTTTTGAGTAGGACGTATGTTTCGAGTCAGACGCTGGTTTGTCCGACCGACCATACCCACGCAAATCCGGGCAAACTACCTGAAATGATTGGGCCAGTATTGGAGCCACACCATGCCACATAGCAGATGTCTGGGGATAACCGTGAAGAAGAACAAGTGCTGGTGCACCTTTGGGTCCAGCGCGTCGGACGAATAATTCAGCGCCGTCGCCTTCGATACGTTCTTCCACGAATTCCTCGAACATTTCCGACTCCTTGAGGAAAGCTACTTTCCTTCAGTATCTCAGATCAATTCAAAAATACTATTCGGAAAAACTGATCAGTTATGCCGACTAAACCTTTCAGGGAATCCAATTACTGTCTGACCTTACAATAAGCTTCCAAAGAAGAATTCAGAGAAGCGATTAAACGGATACCGGAGGATAACATGAAATTTCTATTAAGCACGGCCCTTTCAATGACACTGGCTATGGGTGCCACATCTGCGTTTGCAGGGTGCGATGCCGGTGAAATCGTCATCAAATTCAGCCACGTCACCAACACTGACAAGCATCCCAAAGGAATTGCGGCTTCATTGTTAGAGCAACGTGTTAATGATGAGATGAACGGCACCGCCTGTATGGAGGTGTTCCCAAATTCGACGCTTTATGATGACAACAAGGTGCTAGAAGCTCTGCTTCAGGGTGATGTACATTTAGCCGCGCCATCGTTGTCGAAGTTCGAAAAATTTACCAAGCAATTCCGCATTTTTGATCTGCCGTTTATGTTCGAAAACATCGAAGCAGTTGATGCGTTTCAAGCGTCTGATGCAGGTCAAGCCCTGCTTGACAGCATGCAACGCCGCGGCATTCAAGGATTGTCGTTCTGGCATAACGGTATGAAGCAGATGTCAGCCAATGTTCCGTTGATGTCACCAACTGACGCTGATGGCCTAAAGTTCCGCGTGATGTCATCAGACGTGCTGGTGGCACAAATGGAAGCAATCGGGGGCAGCCCGCAGAAAATGGCCTTTTCTGAAGTTTACGGTGCCCTGCAACAAGGTGTTGTGGATGGTCAGGAAAATACTTGGTCGAATATCTACGGCAAGAAATTCTTCGAAGTGCAGGATGGTATTACTGAAACCAACCACGGAATTCTTGACTATCTGGTTGTGACCAGTGTCGACTGGCTTGACAGCTTGGATGCGGATGTTCGCGACCAATTTCTGACGATCCTTAATGAAGTTACAGAACTTCGGAATGCTGAATCCTACGCAGTTAACCAAACCAATCGGCAGGCCATTATCGACGCTGGCGGCGAGGTACGCGCGCTTACTGCCGATGAACGGCAGGCATGGGTGGAAATCATGAAACCGGTTTGGGATCAATTCTCTGACGATGTGGGTCAGGATATGATCGACGCGGCGCAAGCCATTAACGCTGCAAACTAGAATTGAAGTGACTGAGGGCGGAATATTCGCCCTCAGTATTCAACGGGAGGGTCCGAGATGGATCACACAAAAGCGTTCTCTGACCGAATAGAGGAAACGTTGATTGCAGGCATCTTGGGTGTCATGACGTTGATCACGTTCGCAAACGTGGTGATGCGTTACGGTTTCAATCAAAACATTCTTTGGGCGTTGGAACTCACAGTTTTTTTGTTTGGCTGGCTTGTGCTTTTGGGTGCATCCTACGCGGTCAAAAAAGGGTCCCACCTTGGTGTCGATATTATAATCAACATGCTGCCTACAAAATCACGCCGCGCGATGGGGTTGGTTGCTGTGGCAGTTTGCATCGCTTTTAGTTTCTTAATGCTCAAAGGGGCTTGGGACTATTGGGCTAATTTTGCGAATCTTCCGGGCACTGATGGGCGTTGGTTCCCGTTTGGCTTTGAAGACAAGTACCGCGACAAAGGCTGGTATGAGGTTAATGATATTCCGCATCCATCGGTTTTGGGTTGGATGGAAACTGTGTTTAACGAAGGCGAAGAATACGAAAAAATTCCACGTCTGCTTCCCTATGCCGTTCTACCTTTGTCGATGACACTCATGCTTTTACGCTTTGTGCAAGCAGCTTGGGCAATCTGGACTGGCGAAACTGATCGGGTGGTGGCCAGCCATGAAGTTGAAGACGAACTGCAAGAAATTCAAGAACAACGGGCGGAGCAAAGCTGATGGAAGTTGTACTGTTATTTTCAATGGTGATCGCTCTTATGCTTATTGGGGTTCCGATTGCGGTTTCACTTGGCATGTCGTCTGTTCTTTTCTTGTTAGTGTTTTCTGACAGTTCATTGGCGTCAGTTGCCCAAACCTTGTTCAGCGCGTTTGAAGGACACTATACTTTACTCGCAATCCCATTTTTTATTCTTGCCTCATCGTTCATGACGACAGGCGGTGTTGCCCAAAGGATTATTCGCTTCTCTATCGCCTGTGTCGGACACTTGCCGGGCGGGCTGGCAATTGCTGGTGTCTTCGCCTGTATGTTGTTTGCGGCGTTGTCCGGGTCTTCGCCAGCAACTGTTGTAGCGATTGGCACAATCGTGATTGGCGGCATGCGTCAGGTTGGATATACCAAAGACTTTGCTGCGGGTGTTATTTGTACAGCTGGGACATTGGGTATCCTGATCCCACCTTCCATCGTTATGGTTGTCTATGCAGCGTCAGTCGAAGTTTCGGTCGGCCGGATGTTCCTGGCTGGGGTCATTCCAGGGCTGTTGGCTGGTTTCATGCTGATGACCACCATCTATATCATTGCTAAATTCAAGGACTTGCCAAGGGGTGAATGGCAAGGCTGGGGGGAGGTCATGGCCTCTGGTCGGGACGCAGGTTGGGGACTTTTCCTGATCGTTATCATCCTTGGTGGCATTTATGGTGGTGTATTCACGCCAACCGAGGCAGCAGCGGTTGCTGCGGTCTATGCCTTCTTCATCGCATGCTTCGTTTACAAAGATATGGGACCTTTGGCGGGAAAACGAAGTGGTGGCGTTGCGACCTCAGCGATGTTTGACTCTGCTGAAAGCATCCCGCTGCGGCAACGACCATGGGCTGTTGTGACAGCGTTTTTTCATCGTGATACGCAACGTACTTTGTTCGATGCTGGTAAACTAACAGTAACACTGTTGTTCGTGATTGCTTGTGCGCTGATCCTCAAACATGTCCTAACTGATGAACAAATCCCGCAAAAAGTGGCAAGTGCAATGCTATCCGCAGGCTTTGGTCCGATCATGTTTTTAATCGTTGTGAACGTCATCCTGTTGATAGGTGGGCAGTTCATGGAGCCGTCAGGCTTGCTGGTTATCGTGGCCCCCTTGGTTTTCCCAATCGCCGTTGAATTGGGGATTGACCCAATCCACCTTGGAATCATCATGGTCGTAAATATGGAAATTGGTATGATCACACCTCCAGTCGGGCTGAACCTGTTTGTGACCTCGGGTGTCGCAGGCATGCCGATGATGAATGTGGTGCGCGCAGCCCTGCCATTCTTGGGCGTCCTGTTCATTTTCTTGATCTTGGTAACCTACGTGCCATGGATTTCGACGGTATTACCCAACACCTTCATGGGACCAGAAATCATTACGAAATGAGCGTGTTGACCACAACTGATCGGTGGCACCTGTCTGGGTGCCACTGTTTCTTTGTCCATGTCGAAGACGCATACTCACTGAAGTAAGGTCAAGCTGGCTTGAGGTCACACTAAATGCCACTGCCTAGAAATGCCCGCCTTACGCATAAAGATCGCCTAAGCAAACGCCATCTGCTTGCGATCCTGACGGATCATATCACTGGCTTTTTCACCAATCATAATGGTCGGGGCGTTGGTGTTGCCAGACACAATTGCAGGCATTATCGACGCATCAGCCACCCGCAACCCTTTGATCCCATGCACGCGCAGACGGTCATCTACGACAGACTGATCATCATTACCCATCTTGCAGGTGCTGGTCGGGTGATAAATGGTCTGGCTGATATCGCGTGCGGATTCTAACAGCTCTTCATCTGTTTGCGGATTGTTGTTTGGCACATGTTCACGCACCACAAAGGGGGACATTGCGTTGGTCTTGGTCATCGCACGTGCGAATTTGACTGCGCGAATGGCGCACAGTTGATCGGCTGTGGCAGACAGATAGTTCGGCACAATTTTCGGATGATCCGATGCATGCGGTGTCTTAATATGAATATGTCCACGGCTTTCAGGTCGCAGCTGGCAGACCGACGATGTGATACCGGAAAACGGATGCATTTCCAGACCTGGTTTATCTGCAGACAGCGGTTGGAAATGGAATTGAATGTCAGGCGTGGCAAGGTCTTCCATCGATTTTGCGAACACAGTCACCTGACTTGCGCCCAGCGACATGGGGCCTTGACGGCGGAAGACATAGTTCATGCCGATGCCTACACGTGGGATCAAACGGTTGATCGCATCGTTCAACGTTTGCACGTTCACTTCGTAAACCAGACGGATTTGCAGGTGGTCTTGCAGGTTTTCCCCTACACCTTGCAGGTTGTGGCGCACGTCGATGCCTGCATTCTTTAAAGTATCGCCTTGGCCGATGCCCGATAGTTCCAGAATGTGTGGACTGCCGATGGCGCCTGCGGATAGTATCACTTCGCCACCTTCGTTTAGCATCGCCTTTTGCGGTGTGCCCTTGCGCAGGTATTTCACTCCGTTCACCTGACGCGCATCACCATTTGCAAACGACAACGCCTGAGTGTGCGCATGGGTGATAATGTCCAAATTCTTACGCGCTTTTACGTCCCGTTTCAGGAACGCCTTGGCGGATGAACAGCGCAGACCGTTCTTGGCTGTCTGATGGAAATAACCTGCCCCTTCCTGCACATCACCGTTGTAATCATCCGTGCGAGGTACGCCCATTTCCTGAGCTGCGCCAATAAACGCCTCTGCAATATCGCTTTTCGCGCGGATCAAGGAAACGTCTAGGTTACCCTCGCCACCATGCAATTCATCTGTACCGTTTTCGTGTCTTTCAGACCTGCGGAACAGAGGTAGCACGTCATCATAAGACCAGCCTTTATTGCCCATCTGTGCCCAGTGATCGTAATCTTCTTTCTGGCCGCGCACATATAGCAGGCCGTTGATTGAAGATGATCCGCCCAGTGTTTTGCCCCGTGGCCAATCCAGCGCGCGACCATTCAAGCCAGGATCGGGTTCGGCCTTATAACACCAGTCTGTGTTCGGGTTGTGCAGGGTTTTGAAGTAGCCAACAGGGACGTGAATCCACGGATTTATGTCTTTGCCACCCGCCTCAAGCAGCAGCACACGGTGGTCTGGGTTTTCGGACAAACGATTTGCAATCACACATCCGGCAGAGCCCGCCCCCACAATGATATAGTCATACGCCATGAATGGACCCGCCCAGAATTCGTTTTAATGTCGTCTCATCATTATGAAGCGCCCCTGAAATTGCCGCAAGTCATGGGGTGAATGCATCAAAATGAATCTCTCCCGCCATTTAAGCGCGAAATTCATCTATTTTGTCAATAACTGAGACATTTTGTATCAATAATTGCGCATTAATGCTCAGGTTCTGGTGATTTTTGTGCGACCATGGCCTGAATGATAGGTTGAAAATTGGTTAACATTTGCGCGACGGGCGCCCAGACAAGGCTGATTTCTTCCAAGACTTCTTTGGCTTCGTCACTATTGTTGAAGACTCTCATGCGTTCGCTAAAAACAGGTGTCATCAAGTTTGTTTCCGCGATCAAGGCATCTGTTCCCCGACGCAAAATGGCTTGAGCTTTGGGGTGTTTTAGCACCCACGGACAAAGCTCTGGGAATTCATCCCCTAGTTTCACAACTGGCAGCGATAATTGGGTCCCGATCTGACCGGACCCGTTCAGCATTAATGTACGGTTGAACAGGCCATAGACAAACAGACGCGCGTATTTTTGGGGGTAGTCGATGTTAAAGATAAACTTGTTCAACAACGGTCCCGTATCACCACCCGTCCCGTAGAAATGATTGGGAATGGTCCCCTTTCCATATACCATATCACAACCGTAATAACTGACGATCTGTGGCCCGCCAGTATAGATCGACCAGTATCCTGCGGATGTCGCAGCAGTCATAGTTGTGACGAAGTTACCACCTGCCTTGTTGACTGACCTGCGGAACACATTGCGCGAAATGCGGGTGATGTCATAATCCGCTGGGGGGCGATCTTCGTCAGGTAGGCTGTCCAGAAACACATGGGCATCAAAATCGTCCCGCAGTTTCCACGCATGGTTCAACGCAATCTTATAATATAATGATAGATTACAGTCGCACAGCGTTTCAGAAATGGGAGCACTGCCAACAATGATTGCTTTTTTATTCACTTTTCGCCCGCATACTATATATTGTATCCATACCGGAAACTATTTGCATAGATCAAAGGATTTGTCGTGACCAAACATACACTCGTCGCCACGATGAAGGATGAAGGTCCGTTTTTGTTAGAGTGGTTGGCCTATCATTATTCGATTGGTTTCGATCAATTCCATATTAGTTCAAACGATTGTTCTGATCATACAGATGACATCTTAACGCTGTTTCAACAGCAGGGATTGATTATTTACAACGAAAATTCACTGGCGGTACAAGGCGAAGCGCCGGATCCCCAGCGTCGCGCCTATGGCAGGGCCCGACGCACCCATAGTGTGAATAGGTCGCAATATGTCACCATCCTTGATGCGGATGAATTTCTGAACTGTCACATCGGGACGGGGACGTTAGACGAATTGCTGGACCATATCGAACCGTTTGATCTGTTATCACCAACATGGCGTGTGTTCGGATCCGGCGGGATTGTCGAATTTCAAGATCAGCTTCAAACCGAACAGTTTACCGGGACTGCCCGCCCGTTCTACCCGCCAACCCAGAGGTTTTGGGGGGTGAAAACGATGTTTCGCCCTGAACACGTTGTGAATTTTGGAGTGCATCGCCCCCAGCTTAAGCCTGAGCAGCGTAAAGGGACGGCTACCCCGTTGGTCTGGTTGAACGGGGCAGGTGAAAATGTTTATGATCATTTCGCGTTGGGGGGCTGGTTTTCGAATAGGAAATCCTACGGTCACAACATGGCTCAGATCAATCACTATATGGTTCGGTCATCCGAGGCGTTTTTGATGAAGCGGTTGCGCGGCACCGCGAACACAATGGATCAAGATCGCATTAATTTCGATTATTTCAAACAGTACGACCGAAACCCAAAGTCAAATACATCCATCCAGAAACATATCCCCGCAATCCGTAAACAGATCGAGGCATGGTGCCGCGATATTCCAGGGCTGCGCGATATGCATAATGCATCCGTCAGCTATCACAAAGCCCGCATTGCAATGATACGAACTGAGTTAATTACATCTGATGCAGACATGTCCAAAACGTTGGGCCTGATTGATGAAATGGAACAGGATATTCCAGCAATTGGGGCCGGTTAAAAGTCGACTTCAACCCCTGGTAATTTTAGGTTTTTTACCAGATCGCGCAGCTCCTGACGAGCAGCAACGTTGCTGATGTTCAGATTTGTCACACCCAGATCACGCAGGTCCAACAAAGTCAGGCCCTTTGGGAACAATTCCCGAAAGATAACGCGTTCACTGAATCCGGGTGCCGTGCGAAAGCCGATGCGTTTGCCCAGTCGTGCAAGCGCATCGCCCATCTTTTGTTTGTTGACCATATTCTGTGCGCCCAAACGGTTGCGGACAACCAGCCAGTCAATCGGTGGCAGACCCGCTTGCGCCCGCAATTGCCGTGCATGCCACACCATTTCCGAATAAACCGAGGGCCCAAGGATGGTTTTGCCATGTGCATCCACCCGCGCCAGCAGATCAAAATCTACAAAACTGTCGTTCAATGGGGATACCAAAGTGTCTGCCAAAGAATGCGCAACTTGGGACAAGCGGGTG
>JBMZCY010000056.1:0-10410 GCA_049613825.1 Planktomarina sp. | reverse complement strand
GGAAGCGGCCCGTGGGGGTACGCTGGTTCTGGAAGATATCGAAGCGTTGTCCCCTGCATTGCAATCACAACTATTGGCTGCATTGAATGAACAAGGTGACCCGTCAGAGACCCGGATTGTTGCGATTTCAAACCTGCAAGAACAGGGGAAGACGTGTCAGGATATGATGCGATCTGACCTTTATTACCGTCTTGCGACGTTGCGGGTGGAGGTGCCTCCATTACGTACACGGGGTGAGGATATCTTGACCCTGTTCACCCGTTACGCCGAACAATTCGCAGATGAATATGGGTGTGATGCCCCCGCAGTGACAGCCCAAGAAGCCGCGCAATTGTTGCAGGCCCCATGGGCGGGTAACGTGCGTCAGTTGATTAACGTGGCCGAACGCGCTGTGTTACAAAGCCGTCGGGGGCAGGGAACCATTACGTCCCTCTTGATGGACGGTGATGATGGCGAAAAACCGGTGATGACCACCGAGGGCAAGCCGTTGAAGGAATACGTCGAAGCGTTTGAACGGATGTTGATCGACAATACCATGCGCCGACACAAAGGATCTATTGCCAGTGTGATGGACGAATTGTGCCTGCCACGCCGGACGTTGAACGAAAAAATGGCCAAGTACGGTTTGTTACGCGGCGATTACCTGTCTTAGGTGTAAATGTCTGATATTAACCGTTTTTGGTCATTGTTATTTCACGTTTTTTAGGGCTAACTAGAAAGAAGTGGGATAAATCCGCTTTTAGTTTTTCGATCTCTGGGCGCGTGTTTATTAATGAACACCCCCGAAGTGTCGTCCGTAATACCCCCGTAAGGGTGGTTTCACTGCCCGATTGCGTCGGGTCTCATCCGCACCAGATGGTGCAAAAGGAAATGCGATGACCTGCGCCAATTCATGGCAAATGTGCGAAGATCGGGCCTGCGGGCACCGCCGCACCGCAGGCGTTCTAACTGGAAAACATGGAAATGCCGCTTCGACCTTTGGGGTTGGGCCGCCAGTCTATGTGCAAGGAATTCATGACGAAGAAAATGTTAATCGATGCCACACACGCGGAAGAAACGCGTGTGGTGGTGGTAGACGGGAATAAAGTCGACGAATTTGACTTTGAGTCTCAGCAAAAGCGGCAACTGGCCGGAAATATCTATTTGGCGAAAGTCACACGCGTAGAACCATCGCTGCAAGCAGCGTTCGTGGACTATGGTGGTAATCGTCACGGTTTCCTTGCGTTCTCGGAAATTCACCCTGACTATTATCAGATCCCTGTGGCTGACCGCGAAGCGTTGTTGGCTGAGGAACGTGAATACGCCGAAGCTATGGCTGCAGCCGCAGCCAAGGCAGAGGAAGAAGAAGAGCAAAAACCGAAACGTGGTCGCCGCAGGCGTCCTGCGAAAGCGGCGGTTGTCGAATCTCAGGACGCAGTCGAAACGCGTGAAATGGACGATGCTGCGGTTGAAGGCATGGAAACCATTGATCTGTCGGAAGAGGGTTCTTCCCCGATGATGTTGGTTGGGGAAACTCCGGTTGAGACCCCATCGGCCGACGAAGGTGAGGGCGAACAGTCCGACGCCGCTATGGAAGAAGTTGCAACTGAAGCAGAAGAAAGCCCTGCTGCTGAATCAACACCTGAAGCTGAGGCTGAAGAAGCAGCCCCAGCCGAACAAGACGTCGAAAAGAACTCCGACGACTCTATCGAATCCGTCGCCCAAGAAGACGACAGCGAAGACGTGCGTCCTGTGCGCAAACCGCGCCCACGTCGGTACAAGATTCAGGAAGTTGTCAAAGTCCGCCAAATCCTTCTGATCCAAGTGGTCAAAGAAGAACGTGGCAACAAAGGCGCTGCCCTGACAACATACCTGTCCTTGGCTGGCCGTTACTGCGTTCTGATGCCAAACACCGCCCGCGGTGGCGGAATTTCCCGTAAGATCACCAATGCTGTGGACCGCAAAAAACTGAAAGAAATCGCCACGACGATGGAAGTGCCGCAAGGCGCTGGCCTGATCGTGCGTACGGCGGGTGCGAAACGCACCAAGTCGGAAATCAAGCGTGACTATGAATACTTGCAACGGATGTGGGAACAAATCCGCGAACTGACTTTGAAATCATCTGCGCCTGCAGCGATTTATGAGGAAGGCGATCTGATCAAACGATCCATTCGCGACCTGTATAACCGTGAGATTGACGAGATTATCGTGGCCGGTGAAGCGGGTTATCGCAACGCCAAAGACACCATGAAAATGATCATGCCGTCGCACGCGAAAAACGTGAAACGCTATAATGACCCGATGCCGCTGTATGCGCGTTATCAGGTCGAGGCGTTCATGGAAGGCATGTTCAACCCGACCGTGCAGCTGAAATCAGGCGGTTATCTGGTGATCGGGATTACCGAGGCATTGGTGGCCGTCGACGTCAACTCTGGCCGTGCGACCAAAGAAGGCAGCATTGAACAGACCGCGTTGAATACGAACCTCGAAGCGGCTGAGGAAGTCGCCCGTCAGATGCGCCTGCGCGATCTGGCAGGTTTGATTGTGATCGATTTCATCGACATGGAAGAACGCCGGAATAACTTGGCGGTCGAGAAGAAACTGAAAGACAAGCTGAAAACCGACCGTGCGCGGATTCAGGTTGGCCGGATTTC
The DNA here is from genome assembly GCA_049613825.1 of Planktomarina sp. GTDB lineage: Bacteria > Pseudomonadota > Alphaproteobacteria > Rhodobacterales > Rhodobacteraceae > Planktomarina. The sequence goes on along the minus strand of JBMZCY010000056.1, from coordinate 7,777 downwards.
CGGCTTTGGTCTGTTGGAAATGTCCCGTCAGCGTTTGCGTCCCGGCATGTTGGAAGCAACAACCCAGCCATGTCCGTCGTGCCATGGGACGGGTTTGATCCGGTCCGATAATTCCATGGGTCTGACGATCCTGCGCGAATTGGACGAAGAAGGCGTGCGTCGTAAGTCGAAAGAGGTACTTGTGAAAGTGCCCGTCGAAGTGGCGAACTTTATGATCAATGAAAAGCGTGAAGCGATCATGCAAATCGAACAGCGCCACGGTATGTCCGTGCGGATCGAAGCCGATCCATCGCTGATCAGCCCGAACTACACGATTGAGAAATTCAAGAACGCTACGCGCGTTGTGCCTGATGCGACTCCGCTGATTTCGTCCGTAGATATGTCTTTGATGGATTCGATTGATATCGAAGAAGACGAAGATGAAGTGGTGGAAGCCGCCGAGACTTTGGACGTGGCCAACGAAGACGAGCAGCCGAAGAAAAAGCGCCGTCGCCGTCGCCGGAAGAAATCCGGTGGGGATGAGCAGCAACAGGGTGAAGACCAACCGGCTGAAGTATCTGAAGGTGACGATTCTGCTGATGACGCACCAAAGGCCGAAGGCGATGAGGAAGAAAAACCCAAACGCCGTCGTCGCTCGCGCGGTCGCGGTCGTGGTAAATCCGCAGAAGCTGTGACTGACGGTGATGCACCTGCGGAAGCCGCAGAAGCAGCGTCTGAGGATATGACCGAAGCATCTGCCAAGGGCGAAGGTGAGGCTGAAGAAAAGCCAAAACCAAAACGCACACGCCGCCCTCGTAAGAAGAAATCGGATGAGGTTGCAGTTGTGGACGCACCCGTGGCTGAACCTACAACCGCTGAACCTGTTGAAGTGATCGCGGATAAAGCACTAGAACCAGCTGCCGCAGAAACGCAGCCAGAGCCTGTTGTTGAACCAACGCCGGGACCTGTTGCCGAAGTCACACCGGAACCAGTCGCCGAAGCTGCGCCTGAACCGGTTGCAGAAGCGCCTGCACCTGCTGCAAAACCGCACCAGATTGGCGCACCGATAGTGGAAGATGAAGCACCCAAAGAAAAGAAATCGTCCCGCAAGGGATGGTGGTCGCTGGGTCGCAAGTAAGCACTTAAACAAAAGGCCGCCTGACTGGGCGGCCTTTTTGTTTATGCTTTCCTGATTGTGAACCGTAGGGGCATTCCGTCTGTTTCAGACATCAGAAATTCATGTCCCGCCTCGGCACAGAAATGCGGGACATCCACGATTGCGGCAGGATCATCTGCGATCAGGACGACTTCGGTCCCCGCCGCCAACGGTTCTAACCGTTTGCGTAGGCGCAGAACGGGCAGGGGGCACAGCAGGCCAAGTGCGTCGATTTCCATAAGTTCACCTCTGCGATGTTTCAGCCCATCCCCGTGATGTGATGGCGTGTTTGATGACACGTCATCTATGTCGTTCTAAGAAGAGTTCCAAGATGCTAAGGAATCGGACCCATGTTCGGAATTGATCTGTTTGACGCAGCGCTGCTGCCTGCAATGTTCGTCGCTCTGTTGGGCGGCCTTATCAGCTTTGCCAGCCCCTGCGTTTTGCCGATTGTCCCGCCCTATCTGGCTTATATGGGGGGGGTCAGCATTGATGACATGTCCAGCACAACCGCTGCCCGTCGTCGCGCGATTGTTGCGTCACTGTTCTTTGTTCTGGGCCTGTCGACAGTGTTTATCTTACTGGGATTCACGGCGTCTACTTTGGGCCGTTTGTTCCTTGCCAATCAAAATTGGTTTGTGATCGGCGCGGGCCTGATCGTCATGGTCTTTGGTGCACATTTCCTTGGCCTGATCCGGATTGGTATCCTTGATCGCGAAGCGCGGATTGATGGCGGGGATCGGGGGGGGTCAGCATTTGGGGCCTATGTTCTGGGCCTTGCATTTGCGTTTGGATGGACCCCATGCCTTGGCCCGATTTTGGGTGCGATCCTGGCTTTGGCGGCTGATACTGCGTCGCCTTCCAAGGGCGTCATCTTGTTGACCGCTTATGCCGCTGGCCTTGGCATTCCATTCATCTTGGTCGCTATTTTCTTCCCTTCGATGAAGGGTGTGATGGCATGGATGAAACGCCACATGGCAGTGATTGAACGCACCATGGGGGTCCTGTTGCTGTTTGTTGGTCTGATGATGGTGACAGGGCAATTCACCCGGTTCAGCTGGTGGTTGCTGAAACAATTCCCGGCACTGGCGAACATCGGGTAACATCTTCTTTTTCTGGGCCGCCTAGGTTACGATCAAGCAAAACAGGTGGTGGGTCATGGATGGTCAAAAAGGGTCAAAGGTCAAACGGCGTAAGGTCTTCTATATCCCCGGCTATGACCCTATTCATCCCCGTCGATATCGTGAGTTGTATCGGTCTGAAGGCGCGGAACAGGCGCAGATTTTGGGATATGATCTAAGGTTAAGTGCAAAACCCAGCAAGGAAGGGCGATATGGCTGGCGGGTGGCTGCGGTGATAGACGGTACCGCGACCAAGACCGAAGTTGAGGTCCTCGTTTGGTCCGACATCGTTCGTGGATCGATGGAAACAGGCGTTCTGGGCACGTATCGCCAACTTTTCAGCACTGCATGGACCTATATTGGCAGTGGGACGTTGTGGCGTTTGATGCGCCTGCGCGCGGGGCCTGTGATTGCAGCGCTTTATCCGATTGTGTTTCTATTGGCGCAGCTTGCGATCGCAATCGCCATGTTGTTTTTCACGTGGTGGCTGATGTTTCAGGCTTTCGCAATGATAACGGCGGCAATCGTTGGTCCATTTCTATTTGGTCCTTTTTTTGTTGTTAGAATTTTTATCGCCCTCGCTTTTGGGATCGGGGCAGCAGGACTGACCCTGCATTTATTTCGTAAGCACGACAATCGGTTCTACGCTTATTACCTGATGCACGATTACGCCTATTCGGCGCAGTCGAAGGGGGCGATACCCGATGATTTGGAAGGCCGTATGGCTGAGTTTACAGAGGTCATTGCCGCCGCCTTGAAGGAAGATCTAGACGAAGTTCTGCTTGTCGGCCATTCGTCGGGTGCGCATTTGGGCGTGTCCATTTTATCTGATCTGATCCGTGCCAGCGGTGTGCCCGCGGATGGCCCTGCGTTATCGTTCCTATCGCTTGGTCATGTGGTTCCGATGGTGTCTTTCCTGCCCGATGCATGGCGTTTGCGACAGGATTTGCAGTTCCTTGGGACCAGTGATGCGCTGACTTGGGTTGATGTCACAGCACCCGCTGATGGCTGTGCGTTTGCCCTGTGTCATCCAGTAAACGTCACAGGGGTAGCGGCGGGGGCGACCCACGCGCCACTGGTCGTATCTGCGGCCTTCAGTCAGACGTTATCTGCTGAAAAGTGGGCCAGCCTGAAACGCCGCTACTTCCGGATTCATTTCCAATACCTGTGCGCGTTCGACCGCCCTGGGGATTACGACTATTTCCAAATTACAGGCGGGCCTGTCACGCTGGCGGACCGTTACAAAGACCGCCGCCCATCGCCCAGCATGATCGACACACCAACCTCTAAATTCAGGTCCACCGCGCCGTGATGCCGCCAAAACCCACGCCGCGTGCAGGCAAAGTGTCCTTGTGGCAATACATGAAGTTGTTTCGGCAAGACATTTTGTCTGCGCAACCGGCCAAACTGTATCGTGCATGGATGGCTGAGTTTCGAACGCCGTTTTTTCGCAGCTATATGGTGAACCAACCCGAACTGGTGAAGCACGTTCTGAACAAGGATCCTGACAATTTCCCGAAATCGGGTCGCGTGGCCGAAGGGTTGCGACCGTTGCTGGGAAATTCGGTTTTCTTGACAAACGGACAGACATGGAAACGCCAGCGCCGCATCATTGATCCCGCATTTGAAGGGGGCCGCCTGCGTGAAACTTATCCAGCCATGTGGGATGCGGCAGGTGCTGCGGTGCATCGGATGGGGCAGGTGGCGGATGGCCCCGCGACGGATATTGAAGAAGTGACAAGCTTTGCCGCCGCCGACGTGATCTTCCGGACATTGTTCAGCCTACCGATCGAGGATCAGGTGGCTGGTGAAGTATTCCATGAATTCCGCACCTATCAACGCAGTGCGCCCGTTCTAAACATCGCTGCAGTGTTGCCGCTGCCCTGGTGGATGCCACGCGGGTTTGGCAGGGCAACCAAGGACAGTGCAAAGAAGATCAGGGCGTTGATCACAAAGCTGACAATGGACAGGTGGGACGCGATCCAAACAGGCAACGCCCCTGATGATCTGGCGACCAAGATCATGACGACGGCTGACCCTGAAACGGGGCAGACCTTCACCCCCGAAGAAATGGTCGATCAAGTCGCGATCTTCTTCCTTGCGGGGCATGAAACCAGTGCGTCTGCCCTCGCATGGGCACTGTATTTGCTGGCGCTATACCCCGATTGGCAGGACCAGATTGCGACCGAAGGGGCGCAGCTGATTGAGTGTAAATTTGAAGACATTCGCAAACTGAAAACCACCCGCGACGTATTTCGCGAAACCTTACGCCTGTATCCACCCGTTCCTATGATGGTCCGCAGTGTCGAAACGCCAGTGACTTTTCGCGAACGTCTGCTGCCGAAAAAGGCGCAAGTTGTGCTGTCCCCGTGGCATCTGCAACGCCACGAACGGCTGTGGGACAATCCCGATGGGTTTGATCCAACGCGGTGGGAAACTGGGAATGGTAAGACCTGTCAACGCGATGCATTCATTCCATTTTCCAGCGGTCCGCGTGTGTGTACGGGGGCGGGGTTCGCGATGGTGGAAGGGGTGCTGTTGTTGGCGAAACTGGTTGCGGCTTACAGGCTTGAGGTCGTGGCCGAAAAACCACCGATCCCCGTCGCTCAGCTAACTGTTAGGGGTAAAGATGGAATCTGGCTTAAGGTTTCGAAGCGGTCAAACGGTCCAGAACATATAATCTGATCGCAGACGCCAAACCGCAATCAATGCCGCGATCTGCGTCGATCTCAGCAGCCAAGACGTTGATGGGTTTGTCTTCAGCATCTGCCAAACGCACGAAGGCAACCCAGAACTGATCTTCCAAAGACACCGACGTCCGGTGTCCCCGCAGGGTCAGTGATCGCTTTTTGGGGCGTCCGTACATGGGTCCAACTTTGCTTGATCCAACTTCGCATCGGCAAGCGTCGACACCTGTGCCGCCGCTTGCTTTTCTGCCTTCGTCCGCCCGAACGCCACCGCATTCACGTCCGCCTGCGCCACTTTTGCAGCGCGGGCTTTGGTCTTGCGGGCTTTGTTCAGGTTTATAATGGTCACTTTGGCCCGATCATCTGTTCGGGGCGCACCACACGGTCGAATGTTTCGCCGTCTGTGAAGCCAAGGTTAATAACTTCCTCGCGCAACGTCGTGCCATTTTTGTGCGCAGTCTTTGCAACCGTCGTCGCGTTGTCATAACCGATTTCCGGCGCCAGTGCCGTCACCAGCATCAGGCTTTCGCGCATAATTTTTGCAATCCGGTCTTCGTTTGCTTTGATTCCGTCGACGCAATTGTCGGCGAACGCGGTGGATGCATCGCCCAGCAACTGCATGGATTGCAGCACGTTATAGGCCATCATAGGCTTGTAGACGTTCAATTCGAAATGCCCCTGCGACCCTGCAAAACCAACTGCCGCGTCGTTGCCGAACACATGGGCACAGACCTGAGTCAGTGCCTCACACTGTGTCGGGTTCACTTTGCCCGGCATGATGGACGACCCAGGCTCATTCTCTGGCAACATCAATTCACCCAAGCCACAGCGGGGACCAGACCCCAGCAGACGGATGTCATTCGCGATTTTAAACAGGCTGGCTGCAACGGTTTTTAACGCGCCAGACATCTCAACCATTGCGTCATGGGCGGCCAGTGCTTCGAATTTATTCGGCGCAGTAACAAACGGAATATCGGTAATCGCCGCCATGTTCGCTGCGACCTGTTCACCCCACCCATGCGGAGTATTCAAACCGGTGCCAACAGCAGTGCCACCTTGTGCCAGTTCATAAATCCGCGGCAACGCACCTTCAACCCGCGCAATTCCCATACGCACCTGATGCGCGTAACCGGAAAATTCCTGCGCCAATGTCAGCGGAGTCGCGTCCATAGTGTGTGTGCGGCCAATTTTAATAATGCCATCAAATTCTTCGATCTTCGCTTCCAACGCCTGCGCCAGTTTCTTCAAACCGGGCAGGGTCACGTCGCGGGCGGTCATCGCCGTTGCAATGTGCATCGCGGTCGGGAAGGTATCGTTCGAAGACTGCCCCATGTTGCAATGATCGTTCGGATGCACAGGGTCTTTCGACCCGATCACGCCGCCCATCATTTCAATCGCGCGGTTCGCAATGACTTCGTTTGCGTTCATGTTCGATTGCGTGCCGGACCCCGTCTGCCACACAACCAACGGGAAATGATCGTCCAGTTTGCCGTCCACAACTTCACGGGCTGCGGTCTGGATTGCGGCACCTTTATCTGCGTCCAGTTTGCCCAGATCGGTGTTGGCCTTCGCACATGCTTCCTTAATCACACCAAGGGCGCGAACGATTGCGACGGGCTGTTTTTCCCAACCGATGGGGAAGTTAATCAATGACCGTTGGGTTTGGGCGCCCCAGTACTTGTCCGTCGGGACTTCCAATGGGCCAAAGCTGTCGGTTTCGGTGCGGGTAGCGGTCATGGTCGCGGTCCTTATATCTGGGTTGCGCGTTGTGTACTGTTGTATACTGAAATGGGCAAGTCTTAGGGTTTGCGAAACGCGTCCAGACTGACAACATCAGCGGACTGTTTTTCGCTTTCGTCAGCGGGTTCTTCTTTAGCTGTCAATTCCGCCGCGACATCGGGTTCGTCGCGGACCAATTCAACCGGACTGTTGTCGTCATCATCTTCGCCTTCTTCGGTTTCAAACCGAAGGCCGAATTCGACCGACGGGTCCACGAAGGTTTTGATCGCGTTGTATGGAATATACAGTGGTTCAGGGCTGTCCCCGAAATTCAGCGTGACGGCGAAGCCCTGATCTGTGACTTCCAGATTGTCGTACCAATGTTGCATCACAATCGTCATTTCGCCCGGATAACGGTCTGATAACCAGTCGGCGATTTCGACATCGGGGTGCAAGGTGTCGAAGGTGATGAAAAAATGATGCTCGCCCGGCAGGTCGCCATGATCCAACACTTCCTGCAAAACCTGTTGGATCAAGCCACGCATGGCGTTATGCATCAGATTTCCGTATTCGATTGTGTCAGACATTATGTGAACCTTAGGGCAGCTACGGTTGGGGCGACCTTAAGTGACGGATTCCAGAAACAAAACCCATCAAGCCTAGATGAATTGCACAAATGCACCCAAGATTGCTGCAACAAGAATAAGCAGGGGCAGGGGAAGGTTCAGTTTGAACATGCCAATCGCACCCAAAAGGGCGATTATGACCGGTGTTGGCTGAAGTGTGGTGGGCGATGGGAACGGCACGGATAGGGCCCCGATGCCCGCTGTTCCAACTGTCCCAAAGAACACATGCATCGCGAACCAAAGCGACAGATTTGCGATCACGCCGACGATAGCGGCTGTGACCGATGCCAAGGCCGAACAAATGCGCGGGGCGTTTGTCATGTGGTTCAACGCGGGGCCGAATGCGAAGATCCACAAAAAGCAGGGGATGAAGGTCATAAACAGGGCAAGGCTTCCCGCAAGGATCATGGCATTCCAGCCGCCGACGTTGAACCCAGCCAGCATTGCCACAAACTGGGTAACCAAGATCAGCGGGCCAGGGGTGGTTTC
>JBMZCY010000055.1:2770-10795 GCA_049613825.1 Planktomarina sp. | reverse complement strand
CGTGAACTGGATCGCGCCAGCGCTTGCGAAAGACAGGTCATAAGTGGCTTCGCCATTGTGGGCGCCTGCGTATTCGATGGATGTGACTTGGAACGGCCCTTCCATAATGCCGAAGTCCGGTACGATGACCTGGAAGTTCGGGTTCTCGGAATCGAAAAAGATTTCGCGCACCCGTTCATCTGTGCCTTGGTCACGGAACACGCCACTGCCGGAAATCGCGGCGGATTTCACACCTGCGCCTGCAAGCAATTCGCGCCATGCACCTTGGGAATCCAAGTTCGTCACATCCACCGTTTCCGCATTGAATGTCAGGCGCGTGGCCCGCAGGCCCGCCACTGTTTCGAACAGGCCAGCGCCGTCCATATCGATCTTAATCAGCAGATCACGTCCATTTTGAGCAGCCATATCGCGGCCTCCTTCATTATCAATTTAAATCAGTCTTGCACCCGTGCGCGGAACGTCAGATCGATCCGTCGCGAGGTGCCATTATCGGTACGTGCGGCCTTGGCCTTGTCGAACCACAAGCCAACCAGCGTGCCGCGTGTCAGCGTCAGATCAGTGTCTAGCAACGCATCACAGATGGCCCCGCCCACATCCTTTGCGGATTGAAAACCGCTGGTGTCGGTGACGACAGAAATCGTGAAATTGTGTCGTGCGCCGTAGCCTGTTTTGTCAGACGCATCCGCGACCTCTTCGGGGCCAAGGCTAACATAGGTGTTAGGCACAGCACCTGATGGCAATGCATCGTATATGTCGGCCCCAACCAGCGCTGTCACAACGGCATCATTGATCAGGCATTGGTACACAGCGGCCTGAAGGGCGGCGGAAATTGCATAAGTCATGACGCCACCTCCTCGGTCACGCGCAGGGTTAGGTATTTGGCGGTCGTGTCAGCCTCGGTCACGGCATGAATGCGGTAAATGCGCGGACCTTCGACCAAGCGTTGTTCCGGTTTCGGGCGACTTTCAGCACCATGGGGGGCGGCACGGACTGTCACGGCGTAAGATACCTGCGACAGTTTTGCGTGATCCGTTTCGCCTTCGCGGCCACCCGTCGCGCGGACCTCGGCCCATAGGGTTCCCAGCGGGATCCAACTTTCAATAAAACCCCCTGCGCCATCAGGCGTGCGGGTCAAATCTTGCAGGACCAAAGATCGGTTCAGCCGCGGAGTCATGGGCGAGACCCGCCCAGAATACGGATCGTTTTATAACGCTCCAGAAGGATCGCCACACCGAAGGGCATTGCGACGCTATCGGCAGCATTGCGATTTTCGTAGTAATGCGTGGCCAGCAAAAACACCGCCTGCGCCATGTCATTGGGCAAGTCATCGAACGTCTGTGCAAAGCCCGCTGTAAAAGCGATATCCACCGATCCCTTCGACGGGATCGAAGGCAAGGAACTGCCTTTCGGTATCAAACGCGGGCGTTCGAAATCTTGCGCCAAACTAAAGCCTGTCATCGGCAAAACAATCTCGACGTCATCAACGTCGATCAGCGCAACCTTAGTCACAGCGGACACAGGGGCCACAGGCAAACTCTGCCCCGCATCATCACGCCAGCCCATCAAGGACCAACTGAATTCGCGTTCCAGTAAAATCTTTCCGGTCCGGGCTTCGACTGCGGCGATGGCCGCGCGCAGGAAACTTTCCAGAACCGCGTCTTGTACCGCGTCATCGGCAAAGCCTGTCCCCAATCGCAAATGCGCTTTGAATGGGTCCACCGGCAAACCGGAAGCGGGAATTGTGGTTTCTTCAACTAACATCATCGGGGGCACACTCCACTGCGGTGGCTTCTTTGAAATTTGAAAATGCGGGCGCATGTCAGACGCGTTGCTCGGACGGAGGAGGGAGGGAGCAGCTAGACAACGCATCCGTTTGAACACGCGCCCGCAAGGAAGGGACCGGCGGCCCCATCGTCCATCAGGGTTAGCTGACGGCGAATTTCAAAAGCTTGATCGCTGCAAAATCTGTCACATCACCGCCCACACGTTTTGTGGCATAGAACAGGACATGTGGTTTCGCAGAAAACGGATCCCGCAACACGCGCAGATCAGGGCGTTCGGCCACGGTGTAACCTTTGCCGAAATCACCAAACGCGATGGAGAATGAACCGGATGCAACATCAGGCATGTCTTCAGCAATCGTCACTGGATAACCCAACAGGCGTGCAGGTTCACCGGCTGCCAGACCGTCAGACCACAAGAAGCGACCATCGTTGTCTTTCAGTTTACGAACAGATGCAGCGGTTTTCGAGGAAAGAACAAACGTCCCGTTCGCGCGGTAATCCGCACCCAACGCATAGACCAGATCGATGATCGCATCTGCGGTCAGGTCGCCATCAACGCCAGTCGGAACATAGCCAAGGTTGCCCCAATCCCATGCGTCGTTGTCGACAGTCGGATGGGACAAGAAACCCTTTGGTTTATCGATGCCATCACCGTTTACAAAGGCCGCAGCCTCGGACCGGGCGAACTTGTCTGCGATACGACCTGCCAACCATGTGTCCACGTCAAACGCACTGTCATCTAACAAGCGCTGCGATGCTTTTGGCAAAGCCGACAGTTCGTGCAATTGTACGGAAATGCGGTCAATCGATGGTGTTGCACCTTCGGCCACAGCGCCGGATTCAGTTGCCCAGCCGCTTTCAACATCGGCGTGGTCCACCAGAACATCATAGGACGATGCTTCTACATTTACAACATTTGCGATGCCACGCAGGGAAGATGATCCCTTCAAAGTGGATTGAATTGTCGCAGATGTTTGCGGATCTACCAAATAGCCACCTTCAGCAGCAACAGCTGTGTTCAAGGACTTGCCTTCCATGTCCAACCCACGCAGCGCGTCGTCGTCGCCGGACCGCAGATAGGCATCAAACGCCTTTTGATGTGGCGCATCTGCGGACGCAGACATGGCAAGAGTCGGGCGGGATGTGTTCAGTGATTTACGGTCCAGCATGGTCAATCGATCTTCCTGTTTTGAAAATTTTGAAGTGAGGTCGGATTTAAAGGCACCCAGATCAGCAACAAAGCCGGTCAGAGCAGTTTTTACTTGATCAGCAGGCGACAGGTCGCCATCCGCCAAGGCGGTTAATTCATGGGTCATCAGCGATGTTCCTTTGGTTGTTTACAGACGCGCCAGCGATACGCGGGCAGCCGTCAGGGCATGGGCGACTTGGGACAAGGTATCGTCTGGCATTTCGGACTTTGCACCAATCCGCGCTTCGGACAGCATAGGGAATGTGACAAGGGAAACCTCCCATAGGTCCAGTTCATGCAACAGACGCTGACCTTGGTCATTCTTGGTTGCTTTGACAGTACGATATCCTATGGACAGGCCATCCATTGCACCTGCCTTTAACAGTGACGCGGCTTCGGCTGCGCGGGGCACATCGGGCAACAAACGGCCCTTCACGTACAAACCGCGGTCGTCTTCATGGACATTTTCCCAGACGCCAATCGGTTGCAAAGGATCATGTTGCCAAAGCATTTTCACGCTGCCATTCGCGGCTTTCAGGCGGTCCAAAGATGCACGATATGCGCCCGGTTGAACCACATCGCCACCTTGGTCGGGTACCCCAAATAGGCTGGCGTAACCTTCGATGCCCAACTGCAAACCTTGCCTATCTTCGGCCAATTCGATGGCCCCAATGCGGGAGTATTTTCGTTCTAAATTAATCATTTACTGCCCTTTCTTAAGGTGCGACAGTTAAAAACGAGGTGAAGGCCTGCGACAGGATCGCCGCAACAACACCATAGACGGTAAGCCACAGACGCTTTTCCAAACGGTTTGCGACTTCTTCGATCCGGTCCAGACGTTTGTTCAGGCCGTCGAACTGCATTGATGTCAGCCTTTCGTTGGCCTCTATCTGTGCTTGCGGGTTGAATGCTGCGGGGTCATAGCCGTAGCGGAAACGGGGTTGATCGGTCATCTCACACCTCCTGAACTGGCAGGCCAAGCAGCTTGCGTTTTTCGGCGTCTGTTAGAAATTCAGCATTCCCCACACGCCGCCACAGGGCTTCGCGTTCGGTCGCCAGTGCTGGAATATTATCCAGATCAGGGCGCAATGTGACATTCACACCAGACGCCACAGCCAGCCAGTTTCCAATCGCAGCAGTGACCCGTTCAGCCATCGGCAGAACCGTATGGCGATAGAACGCACGATTGGCTTCAGCATAGTTGGCATAGGTCGCATCACCCGGAACGCCCAGCAACATAGGTGGGACACCGAAGGCCGTTGCGATCTCTCGCGCTGCAGCTTCCTTGGTCTTTTGGAATTCCATATCAGATGGGCTGAACCCCATGGGTTTCCAATCCATGCCACCTTCCAGCAACATTGGGCGGCCCGCATTTCGCGCACCTTGGTGGTTGGTTTCCACCTCCTGCACCAAGCGGTCATATTGATCATGGGACAACGTCCCCTGCCCGTCCCCACCGGAATACACCAGCGCACCGGATGGACGCGCGGCATTATCTAGCAAAGCCTTCGACCACCGCGAGGCTGCATTGTGAACATCCAACGCAGATGCTGCGGCTTGGGATGCGGACATCCCATAATGATCATCCAGCGGATGGAACGATTTGATGTGGCAGATCGGTTGCACACCATTGGACATATCGAACTTATGTGACTTTCCACCCACATCGTATTGATACGCCACTGGCCACCCATCACGCCCGGGAACAACCGACATACGATCAGATCGCAGGACATGTAGTTCACCAACATCGCCCGCTTCCGTCGGGACCAACTCCGCATAGGCATTGCCGTTCAACAACAGTTGACCGAACATGGCCTCAAAGAAATCCACGCGGGTTTGAAGGGGGTTAGGTTGGGTTAGAACATCCAATAGTGGATGCTGTGAAAACCGTTCGGTATCGGACTGCAAAACCACCGGCAACGCTGCCGCAGCCTCGGCAATCAGACGCACAGCACGGTAGCCGACAGGGTTGCCTTGAAACGCAGTGCGCGTCAATGAAACGGCATCGCGCGGGGTCCATGCCACACGTCCGCCGGACATGTGGGCAATGACCCGACCAGTGGCAGATGCCTTGGCATCGGGCGGTTGGACCGCAGTTTTCTTGAAAAGGTTCAGAACCATTTTCTGTGTCTCCAATCTGAGTGGACTGTTGTCCGCTTGTTGAGAAGAATTTGACATGAATTGTTTAGGGTGGCCTCAACAGGCCGCCCCATGGGGTAACGTTTTGTTAACGATACAAACCGCGCACGCTGGGCCGTTTGCTGCTGCGTGCAGGATCAACGATACCGACTGTGATCGCCCAGACCAGTGCATCCACACGGTCAGGGCTGCCACTGCCTTTGAAACCTGTGCCAGTCATTTGGCACAGTTGATCTTCCAAATCGGCCAAGCCTGACGCATGGGATATCTTTCCCTGTTCGTACATCACAGCAACCGACGATGCCCGGTTGGACTTGCTTTTGCTGGCATGAACCTTGTGGATCGGCACGGTTGGATCAATCGCACGCAGCGTATCGATGACCATGTCCCCGCCCTGATTCACCTCGGCTATAATGGTCTGTGCATCATAGTGTTCCGCAGCATTCACAGCTGCCCGCGCCCAATCCGCCGCACTGCTGGGACGGAAAGAACGATCTGCCAAAACATGCGCGGTCCAGTCATGTGGCGCGCCGTTTTGTACGATCCCAACAACCGAGATTCCGCATAAATCGGAACGGTCGGTAAAGGTCACAGGTGGATCAACAGCCACCAGAACACGGTCAAATTCCGCAGGTGCCGGTGTGTGTTTGAACATCGCGGTCTTCCACAATGCCCCCTCCACATTCGACAATAAAACACCGTCCAATTCCTGACGCCCCAAACGACTGTTCGCATAGCGCGCACGGACATCGGACAGAAAAGATTCCGCCAGATTGGCTCGGTTCGCTTCTGTCGGCGCTTGGGTCACGACGGACGTCGGGTTGTCTTTGATCTGATGGATCAGATCGATAGACTGCGGCGTTGTCGTAACCAATTGCTGCGGGTGATCGCCAAGGCGCAGCCCGAATTGCAGCATGTCCCACGCGCGGTCAGCATTGGGCCATTTGGCCAATTCATCGACCCATGCACAGTCAAACTGCGGGCCACGCAAAGCATCAGGATCACGGGCAGAAAACACCTGTGCCGTGGCCCCGTTTGGCCATTCTAGCATCCGCTTGGTTGCGATCCATGTCGGGCGACGGTCGGGGGGGCTGCATGCCAGAATCCCGCTGTCGCCAAACACCATCACATCGCGTGCTTGATCGTAAGTTTCAGCCACCAACGCAATGCGTTTGCAGCGACCAGAATCAGCGGCCTTGGATCCTTCAACCTGTGTCCTAATCCATTCAGCGCCTGCACGGGTTTTGCCTGCACCGCGCCCGCCCATGATCATCCAAGTGCGCCAGTCTCCCTGTGGTGGCACCTGATGCTCAAACGCCCAGAATTCGAACATCCATTCAAGAGCAGCCAATTCGCCGTCTTCAAGACTGTCCAGAAACGCCTTTTGGGCCGTAGGATGCCCTGAGGCTATCCAGCTTGCCCCCGATAGTATCCCTTGTTTTGTCGAAGTCGAACACTTGGGTTGGGTCTGCATCTGCTTCATCGGACAGCCTTTTCTCCAGTGACACGAGTTCTTTGCGTGCCTTTTCAAGTTCTTTCAGCAACCAACGCAGGTCTTTCGCCTCGTCATAGGTGCCGTTTCTTATGTCTTCGGTGATCTTTGAAAATTCTTCTTTATACATGACGACGTACCCGCGGAGATCATCCCGCAGTGCGACATCCCACTCGTCCTGTGGGAAGGTGGTGTGAATGCTCATTATTGTTGCCTCTCATGCCTCCGCACGAGGGACGGATGGGATAGACCCAAACGCCACTAACCTGCTGAATGTGTCACAGCAGGCGGTGCAAAAGCAAAATTTAGGGGATGGCGGCGGACGGCGGATTAAGCCCCCGTTAAGATACTCAGCACGGTTCGGGCGTTAGTTGTTCGCCCGATCCGTTTCGATTTGGCGCCAGACAGCGACGTTACGATTATGTTCGGCCAGCGTTTCTGCGAATGCGTGACCGCCTGTGCCGTCAGCGACGAAGAAGATAAAATCTGTTTCATCCGGTGCAACAGCAGCTTGCAGGCTGGCCAAACCGGGGTTCGCAATCGGTGTCGGTGGCAGGCCGTCAATTGTGTAGGTATTCCATGGTGTTGCACGACGCAATTCAGACTGACGTAGACCACGGCCCAACGTGCCTTCGCCCTTTGTAATCCCATAGATCACAGTCGGGTCCGTTTGCAAACGCATGCCACGGACCAGACGGTTGGCGAAGACGGAGGCGACTTGCCCGCGTTCATCAGAAATCGCTGTCTCTTTTTCGATGATTGACGCGAGGATTACCATTTCTTCGGGCGTAGACACAGGCGCGTCATCAGCACGGTTTTCCCACGCCTGTGCAACACGGCGCTTCTGGATCGCTTGCATTTGATCTAACAACGCAAGGCGATCATCGCCTTTGCCAATGTCGAAACTGTCAGGGGCCAAAGACCCTTCAGCGGGGATATCTGTCGGATTGCCTGCCAAAATATCAATAGATTTCAAACCATCTACGATCTGCCAGCTGGTAATACCTTCGGCCATTGCAATCCGGAACCGTGTGCTACTGTCTTCTTTGAACATGGTGTAGGCTGCTGGCAGATCTTCTTCAGCAGGGTTAAATGTTACCAATGCATCGAACCGATTCGTTGCAGGATTCAATTCACGAACCTGCACCGTCGTGCGTGTCACCCCGATCCGGTACACGATTTCAGTCCCACACGTGCTGCGCCCTGTACTGGTCACAGTGTCTGTGATTTGCTTCATCGATGCCCCCGCAGGAATCAAATAGGCCCCTGCTTTCAGATCATCGCCCCTTTCTGCGTAATCTACAGCGATACGAAACAATGTACGGTTAAAAATCGCGCCCTCAGCCTCAAGCGTGTCGGCGACCCGATCAAAATTCGACCCACGGTCGACTTTCAAACACATCGCAACCTCTAACGGA
>JBMZCY010000055.1:0-2760 GCA_049613825.1 Planktomarina sp. | reverse complement strand
ATCGGATTTATAGCGGTTGATCCCACTGGAAATCACGCCACCCCCTAAAAACAAGGCCAGAATGAAAATCGTCAGCGCGTTCGAAGCTACGTGACGCCACATGATTATTTGACCTTCCCAAAGACCACCGATGCATTCGTGCCGCCAAATCCGAATGAATTCGACAGGGCCACATCGATCTTACGCTCAACCTTCTTGTTCGGCGCCAAGTCCAGTTTCGGAGTCACTGCCGGATTATCCAAGTTGATCGTTGGTGGGGCCACCTGATCTCGGATCGCAAGGACGCTGAAGATTGCTTCGATCGCACCGGCGGCACCCAAAAGGTGACCGGTCGAGGATTTCGTCGATGACATGGTCGCATTCGCAGCCGCATCGCCCATCATGCGTTCAACCGCACCCAGTTCGATTGTGTCTGCCATGGTCGATGTGCCGTGGGCGTTGATGTAATCGATGTCTTTGGGTTCCAGTCCAGCGTTCTTCAACGCAGCACGCATGGAGCGTTCACCACCTTCGCCATCTTCCGCAGGGGCGGTGATGTGGTGGGCGTCACCGGACAGGCCGTAACCCAGAACCTCTGCGTAAATCTTGGCACCGCGTGCAATCGCGTGTTCCATGTCTTCCAGAACCACAACGCCCGCCCCTTCGCCCATGACAAAGCCGTCACGGTCCGCGTCATAGGGGCGGGATGCTTTGGTGGGATCGTCTTCGTGTGCCGTCGACAGCGCTTTGCAAGCATTGAAGCCCGCAATGCCCACTTCACAGATCGCGCCCTCTGCGCCACCTGCAACCATCACGTCAGCGTCACCGAACATGATCAAACGCGCCGCGTCGCCAATGGCGTGGGCACCTGTCGAACAAGCAGTTACAACAGCGTGGTTCGGACCTTTGAAACCGTATTTGATAGACACTTGACCGGATACCAAGTTGATAAGCGAGCCGGGAATAAAGAACGGCGACACACGGCGTGCACCTTTTTCTTTGATCAGGATCGCCGTTTCCGCAATGGATTGCAGCCCCCCAATGCCAGACCCGATCATCACACCTGTGCGGTGCAGATCTTCGTCGTCGGTGGGCACCCAACCGGAATCCTCAACGACTTGCTGTGCGGCGGCCATACCGTAAACGATGAAATCATCCACCTTACGCTGGTCTTTCTTGGGCATATAGGTGTCAGGGTTGAATGTCCCGTCCGACCCGTCACCACGAGGAATTTCACACGCATACTTCGTGGCAACGCCCGAAGGATCAAACCGGGTGATAGGACCTGCGCCCGACTGACCATCAAGAATACGCGACCAAGTGGTATCAACACCGTCACCCAACGGTGTGACCATTCCAAGACCTGTGACGACAACGCGGCGCATAGGGTATTCCTTCATCTATCTTGTGGCGTTCATATGCCGCCCTGCCCCACCGGACAAGCGTTGCATATCAACACAGCAAATTTTCACCTGTTAAAACGCAAAACGGCACCCCGAAGGATGCCGTTTGAAACTCTAATCGGAAAGCTTAAACAGCTTCGCCGATGAATTTTGTTGCGTCGCCGAATGTCTGAATTGTTTCAGCTGCGTCGTCTGGAATTTCAATGCCGAATTCTTCTTCGAATGCCATTACCAGCTCCACTGTGTCCAAGCTGTCTGCGCCCAGATCATCGATGAAAGATGCATTTTCAACAACTTTGTCTTCTTCAACGCCCAAGTGCTCTACTACAATTTTCTTTACGCGGTCTGATACGTCGCTCATGGATATAGTCCTTTTAATCCCGGGCTTGCGCCCAACTGTGCCAAACTGCGTCGGCGTTTACCCCAAGGGGTGGTGTTCGTGATCCCTATAAAGGGATGATCGCCCCGCGACACAAGGTCAGCAGCACGAATTGCGCCGCCTATACCATAGGTTTCCGCAAGGGCAAACGATTTCTAAAGCATCGCCATGCCACCGTTTACATGCAGGGTTGTGCCAGTAACATAACCTGCCTCGGCACTCGCCAGATACAAAACAGCAGACCCGATTTCAGCAACATCACCCATACGACCCGCTGGAATCTGGGTCAAAATGCCTGATTTCTGATCATCATTCAGCTTTTCGGTCATTGCCGTTGCAATGAAACCTGGTGCCACGCAGTTCACGGTGATACCGCGGCTTGCCACTTCGTAGGCCAAAGATTTCGACATACCGACCATACCTGCCTTGGACGCGGCATAGTTTGCCTGACCAGGATTCCCGGTCGCACCAACGATGGACGAGATATTGATGATCCGGCCCCAACGCGCCTTCATCATGCCGCGCATCACGCCTTTGCACAGGCGCATGGTGGATGTCAGGTTGATGTCTAAAACAGTGGACCATTCATCGTCAGACATGCGCATGAACAAGTTGTCTTTGGTGACACCAGCGTTGTTTACCAAGATATCAACACTGCCCATCGCAGCAGCCGCTTCCTTAGGCAGGGCGGTCACAGCTTCGGCGTCAGACAGGTTACATGGCAGAACATGCGCCCGTTCACCCAATTCATCAGCTAATGCCTGCAACGGTTCTACCCGCGTACCGGACAACCCAACGGTCGCCCCTGCGCCGTGCAGCATTTTTGCGATTTCACCGCCAATACCGCCGGATGCACCAGTTACCAAGGCATTCTTACCTGTCAGATCAAACATATCGTCTTCCTATTTCTATTGGATTACAGGGCTGGTCAGCAGCCCGAATTCTTGGATTTCAGCGACGGTCATGTTGTGCATACCGTCAGCTGGGGCAGCTTCGATC
>JBMZCY010000054.1:0-10878 GCA_049613825.1 Planktomarina sp. | reverse complement strand
GGGGTTTGGGGGCTGGCCCCAGCTGGGGGCGCCTTAAGATCGCAACAGACGTTCTACAAACCGCTTCCGCGCCTCTGGCAACGGTCTATCCCCCATAGCAGGGGCCACCCATTTTTCCAAAAAATAACCCGTCGTACGTAACCCTTCGGCAATATCGTCATTCTCCGCATCCCCGTCACCAACCATGCAAGGTACCAAAGGCAGCAAACGGTTTTTCCATTCCCCCGCTGCATGGGCAGCAACAGCACGGCCAGACTTGGGTGATACAAAGTTCAAATCCTGCGTGCTGCCTGTCGCCGCACAATGGTGCAGGTCCAAACCAAAGCCCAACTCCTCTAACAATTGCACTTCCCAACGCAGATAGGCCAGCGGCCAAGCGTCGGTCGCGAGGATCAGATCGAACAGCACAACAGATGTTTCATAAAGGGCCGCATGAACCGCCCGTTCCGGCAAGGAAAACGCCAACAGCCCTAACGCCGAGGTCATCCCCGCCAACGCCAGTGGATCGTTCATCACCCCGCCCGCACGGGACCGGATCGGTTCCACTGCAAAGGTACCTAGATGTTCTTCCAGCCGCGCTTTCCAAGCGACATCCAACTGTGCTCCCGGTTGCAGCACTGGCGCCATTTTGCGGGACCGCCCCCCGCGCACAATTCCGGAATGCTTACCGTGTGCTTCGGTAAACACGTCCACAATCGCAGACGTTTCGCCATGCTCTCGCACAGCCAGCAGCACACCTTCGTCACGCCATTCAATCATCTAATAATCATCACCAAGGTAAGGCAAAAACGCCTCAACCGCCGCAGAACACACTACGGCAGTGGTCCCTGTGTCAGGGTTCGCCACGTTCAACCCGCCCTTCACCGCCGTCACCGTCGCTGTCCCACGCGGGAGGGTCCTGGCCAAAGCGACACAATCCACCTTGTCAGGTTCCTGCGCGCCTATCGTCACCTGCACACGCATCTTTGCGTGGTCGATTTCCAAGGCATCAAACAGCGGGATCGTCGAATGACGCAGCGCATCTTGGATCGCACGGCCCGCAGCTTCGGTATAGTTCATCGAATACAGGCTGTTGCCCATGCCCATTTCAATGATGAAGCGTTGATCACTCATACATCACCGCCTTTCAGGTCCAGCGACACCGACAGCGCTACATTCGCCATCACGGTCGGATTGCCCACGGCACGCGGAATGTCCAAGCCACCTTCGACCACTGTCACCGAAAGCTGCCCGTAAGGGAACACCGCCAAAAGCTGATCCACATCGACACGGCCCGGCTGGGCCACCCCAACCTCGACATCGATGATCATATCGCCCTTTTCACGCCCGAACAGTTCGGCCAGATTGATCGAGTTATGCCACAGCGCATCCTTCACCCCACGCACGGCAGCCTCGGTATAATCCTGACGCCGCAGGGAGGTTCCCATGCCAAATTCAGTTAATAATCGTTTCTTCGCCATGGTTTAACGCGCCGCTTCAGTCTTCAACGCGTCCATCAATTTGGCCACGGATGCAGCATACCGCTCATTGATCAAGGCACCTTCCTCAAACGCCTCATGTGCTGTGCCGACCAGCACTTCCGGCCCATCCAGAACCCGCGCATTGAAAGGTTGCAAGCACAACCGCAGCGACGCTTGTGCACGTTCACCCCCCGTGCGTCCTGCCGTGGCAGACATGATCGCAACAGGCTTGCCCTTCCACGGGGAATCTTCCGTGCGCGACACCCAATCCAGCGCGTTCTTCAAAACACCTGACAGGTTCTTATTGTATTCCGGCGTGGCCACGACAATCACATCCGCCGCTGCAATCTGATCGGACAGGGTTTGTACTGCGACAGGAATACCATCGACCTCTACATCCCCAGAATACAGGGGCAGATTCAGGTCGGCGAACGTAAAATCCCCGCCAAACACATCCCCCGCATGCCGCACCAGCGCTGAATTGAGCGAGTCTACCCGCAAACTGCCTGAAATTCCAAGAAGGGTCATGTGCTATCCTTTATCCGTTAGCATCAGATGTACGCCGCATCTGGCAAACTGCAAGCATAACGGTTCATTTACCAAACACGGGTACTTGTTGGGATATGGTTCGTTTCTTCATCATCCTAGGCCTATGGTTCATCACGGCCTGCGACAGCCCCACTGTTGATTTCGCACAAATCGCCGCCAAGCAGGTTAAAATTCAAAGTTCAGTCTTTTCGATCAGGCAATCCGGCGATCGTGCGCAAGCCATTCGCACAAGTACTGAATACGCACCCAACTGGGCCTATACTGCGATCAGATTTGCACAGGCGATTGAGCAAGCCACATCCTGCACCATCAAACCCAAATCCATGGAAGGCGACCAAGCGTTGATGGAAGCACGGTTAGACTGCCCCTATCCCACACGGGCCAACCTCGGGCGACAAACAGAAAGCTTTGATTGTTATGTCTGGCACAGTGGCGACGCATTCGATTGTGACTGGAACCACGCAAGGGCAACCCCGGGCGGGCCTTAATCCCGTGTGCCATCCAAGGGTTTTTCCATAAAAATACTGGCACCGTTTTCTTCGTAGTCGCCAAAGACTGGGCAATCATAGAATCCTTGTCGCTTGTACAACCGATGCGCCGCGTCGAGGCCCACACCCGTTTCCAGCCGGATCAACGGCAGCTTTGCATCCCGCGCTGTATCCTCTAACTGGCGCAACAGGGCTGCGGCCACGCCTTTGCCACGGGCTGCATCGGTCACGAACATCGACTTCACCTCGCCATAGCCCTGCTTCAACGCAAGGGCCGCAGTACCCAGCATCTCTCCCTTTTCCCGCGCCGTGTAGAACAGCACATCCGGCAGGCACAGCGCATCTATTTCCAGAAAATTGTTTTGATCCGGCGTGAACAATTCACGCATCAACGCATGGCTTTGCTGAAGCAAGGCAGTAGCGTCAGGATCGCGGGGGTCGGTGCGGGTAATAATGATCATATGGCACCCTACGCCCACATTGCCGCCAGACAAGTCCCATATGTTGTGGATAACTACGTCACCTGCCGCAGGATAAGGGGTTTTCGTTGACTCTGACGTCAGCCCCCGACCAAACTCTCTTAATTCGACTCAGTAGTGGTGTGGTTCATGCGATTCTCGCGTTTGCGGTTAAACGGTTTCAAAAGCTTCGTGGACCCCACGGATTTGATCATTGCTGAAGGTTTAACAGGCGTGGTCGGCCCCAACGGCTGCGGCAAATCCAACTTATTGGAAGCGCTACGTTGGGTCATGGGCGAAAATCGCCCCACAGCCATGCGCGGCGGCGGGATGGAAGATGTGATCTTCGCTGGTGCCGCCACCCGCCCGGCCCGCAACTTTGCCGAAGTCAGTTTGGTGATCGACAACACCGATCGCTTGGCCCCTGCCACGTTCAACGATTCCAACGTGTTAGAAGTTGTCCGCCGCATCACCCGCGACATAGGGTCAGCGTACAAAGCCAACGCCAAGGACGTACGTGCCCGCGATGTGCAGATGCTGTTCGCAGATGCGTCCACTGGCGCACATTCCCCTGCATTGGTGCGTCAGGGGCAGATCAGTGAATTGATCAACGCGAAACCAAAAGCGCGGCGCAGGATTCTGGAGGAGGCTGCGGGTATTTCCGGCCTGTACCAACGTCGGCACGAAGCTGAACTGAAGCTGAACGGGGCCGAAACAAATCTGTCACGCGTAGATGATGTACTAGAACAACTGGCGTCCCAATTAACGACCCTTGCACGGCAAGCAAAGCAAGCATCGCGGTATCGGGAATTGGGAACTGATCTTCGACGCGCCGAAGGTATCCTGCTATACCTACGTTGGAAGGAAGCGCAGGATGCGTTGACCGCCGCGCAAACCACGCTGAAAGACAGCACTGTGGCTGCGGCAAAGGCCGAAACTGCTGTTCGCGATACTGCCCGTCTGCGTGAAAAGGGTGAAGAAACCCTGCCTCCATTGCGCGAACAAGAAGCCATCGCGAACGCCATTCTGCAACGCCTGAACGTTCAGAAAGATACGCTGTCCGACGATGAAAAGCGTGCAATGGATGCAATCACTGCGCTGGAAAATCGCATTGCCCAACTGACCAAAGACGCAGATCGCGAAGACAGCCTGAACCGCGATGCGACCGACACGATCACCCGCCTGCGCGAAGAAGGGGTAGAGTTGACCGAGGCCGCCCAAGGCCACGATGCGCGACTGGCCGAAGCACAAGATGCTGCAGCAGACTCCAGCGATGTACTAAAAACGCAAGAAGCGGAATTGGGGCAGATGACCGAAGATGTGGCACGTTTGGCCGCCCGCCACCAATCCGCCCGCAGATTTATGGAAGATGCTGAAAAGCGTTTGACGAAGGCCGAGGGCGAAGAAGCGAAAGCGAAGACAGATATTGAAACGGCCAAAGCCTCAGCCTCTGCTGCTGTGGGCCTGTTTGCGACTGCGCAAGCGGATGAAAAGCAGGCTGCCGCAACTGTTCAATCTGCTGAAGAAACGCTGGCCGCAACCGAAACTGCACGGGCATCGTGCCAGATCGAAGAAACCGCCGCACGTGCAGCACGATCCGAAGCACAAGGGGTTGAGAATGCGTTACAGGCCGAAGTTTCGGCCCTATCGAAACTGATCGCTCGGGATACAGGATCTGGGCAGCAGGTCTTGGACCAAGTTAGCGTTCAAGCTGGATTAGAAAAAGCATTAGGGGCAGCCCTTGCCGACGATCTGAAAGCCCCCGCCATTGGCACGGATGGCGTGACAGGCTGGGCGGAACTGGCTGGTTATACGTCTGCCCCTGCCCTGCCCTCTGGTGCCGAACCATTTGCGCCCTTTGTAAATGCTCCAGACGTTCTAACCCGCCGTATGACGATGATCGGATTGGTTGAAGCAGCCAATGGTGCGCGCCTGCAGGCCGACCTTCAACCGGGTCAACGGCTAGTTAGTAAGGCAGGTGACCTTTGGCGCTGGGACGGATATCGGGCGTCTGCCAAAGATGCTCCTTCAGCCGCTGCGTTGCGGTTGGAACAGAAAAACAAACTGGCACGATTACAGGCCGATTTGGACGATGCGCAAGCGAAAGCCCAGGTTGCGATCGCCGCCTACGACGCTGTCAATACCCGCCTTTCTGCCCTGACCCAAGCTGATCAGGATGCACGCGGTGCGCGGCGCGATGCGGACCGTTTGATGGCCGATGCCGGGCGTGCATTGTCCAAGGCTGAGGCAGAACAGAACTTGTCGCAGGGCCGCGTGGAATCGCTTGAACTGGCCGTAGATCGGTTGGGCGCCGAGGCAACTGATGCACGGGCACAAGTTCGGTCAGCGCAGGAAACCACTGACGGTTTAGAAGACCTGACCGCCGCCCGTCAGCAAATCGAAGATGTAAAACTTACGGTCGAAGCTGCGCGGATGACGATGATGGCCAAGCGGTCGTCATTCGATGAAATCCGCCGCGAAGGGGATGCGCGGGACAAACGCCGTGCCGCCGTGTCGCGTGATTTGGACAGTTGGGAAAAGCGTCTTAATTCAGCGTCGTCACGCGGACAGGAATTGGACGCGCGGCGGGAAAAGGCGGAAGGGGAACTAAACGTTGCCCAAACCAAACCGGCGGAATTGCAGGCGATGCGGATCAAGTTAACGACCTCTTTGGAAGAATCCGAGCTGCGCCGCCGCACTGCCGCCGATGCGCTTGCACAGGCCGAAACCATCCTTCGTGATGCTGTCACCGCTGAACGCGAAGCAGAACGCATGGCATCATCCGCACGCGAAGATCGGGCGCGGCATGAGGCACGTGTGGATGCCGCAAAAGAAACGGTGACAGGTGCCGAAGCGCGGATTGCGGAGGAGTTGGAGACGACTCCAACTGACCTACTGGAAACTTTGGATGTAGATGCCGATGCCTTGCCAAGCGGCGATACCTTGGAAACCGATCTGGCCCGCCTGCGTCGTCAACGCGATGCGCTAGGGGCCGTGAACCTACGGGCCGAAGAAGACGCGCGGGAAGTGCAGACGGAATTTGATACGTTAGGCAAAGAAAAGGCTGATCTTGAGGAGGCCATTCGCGCATTGCGATCTGGCATTTCAGGGCTAAACAAAGAAGGTCGCGAACGCCTGCTGACGGCATTTGAGGAAGTGAACCAGAACTTTGGTACCCTGTTCACGCATCTGTTCGGTGGTGGCGAAGCGAATTTGGTCATGGTCGAAAGCGAAGACCCGTTGGATGCGGGACTTGAGATTATGTGTCAGCCACCGGGCAAAAAGCTATCCACGTTGTCGCTGCTATCAGGGGGTGAACAAACCCTTACTGCAATGGCGCTAATCTTCGCGGTTTTCTTAGCAAATCCTGCACCTATTTGTGTTCTAGATGAGGTCGACGCGCCGCTGGACGACGCGAATGTAACCCGTTTTTGTGACCTATTGGATGAAATGACTCGCCGGACGAACACTCGATTTTTGATCATCACGCACCACGCCGTTACCATGTCCCGCATGGATCGGTTGTTTGGGGTAACGATGGCCGAACAAGGTGTCAGCCAGCTGGTTTCTGTGGATCTTAAACGGGCCGAACAAATGGTGGCCTGATATGAATAAATCATTTTTGGCGGCAGCATTAGCTGTTGGCCTGATTGTCGCGGACAATGCGGCGGCAAATACAGTGTCTGCAGCGGACCCTGAGAATTTGCATAATTTCCTGTTCACGCACGGCGTGCAGGCAAGGTTAAGCAAGGATGACTTTGGCGACCCGACAATTCGAGTGCATCACGAAGACACGAAATTCTCAATCTACTTTTATGGATGTGACGCAGGGCAAAGATGTGATTCTATCGGATTCTATGCCGGATATCGCACCGACGGTGCATGGACATTGGACCATGCAAATGCGTGGAACAGCGAACGCCGGTTTGCGAAATCCTATGTTTCAGACAAGGGTACGGCACGGTTGGAACTTGAAGTCTTTACGGGCGACTTTGGATTGGCACCCGCAGACTTTGGCAAGATTTACACCAACTGGACAAACAGCATCGTCGCGTTTGAGGATGCAATTGGATGGTAAGGAAGGCGACCCGTCAGGCCGCCCCCTTCAATCTTAAAGCTGCGACAGCAACGCTGGCGTCGGCCACGCATCCGCAGGCAGTCCCAAGCGTCTTTGTTCGTTCTGAACAGCGGCACGGGTGCGGGCCCCCAAGATGCCGTCGATCTTACCGACGTCATACCCCTTGTCAGCCAGTTTTTGCTGCAATTGCTGCATCTGTTGGCCGTTCAGGCCTTGGTCTGGATTGCCCGGATCATAGCGCGGTTCACCCATCAGACGGTTCGCGAAATAGGCAGCAGTTGTCACATAGACAAAGCTTTGATTCCATTCGAAGTACACTTTAAAATTCGGATACGCGAGGAATGCAGGACCTTTGCGCCCTTGGGGTAGCAGCAATGATGCTTGCACATCTTGATTGAACAATGGTCCATTACGGCCCTGAACACCTGCATTCTTCCATTGGGATACAGGATAGGATTTATCTAATCCTGTCGCCGCCCATTCCAGAGTGTCGGGCACAATCACTTCCTGCAACCAAGGCTGGTTCGGCTGCCAGCCCATTTGTGACAACATCCGTGCACCCGTCATCAGTGCATCAGCGGCCGATTTCTGAAGGTCCACACGACCATCCCCATCCGCATCAACGCCATTCACCAACAAATCTTCAGGCAGCATTTGGATTTGGCCAATCTCACCTGCCCATGCACCTTTGGTGTTTTGGGGATCAAAGGCACCACGTTCGAACAGCTCCAACGCGGCGAAGACCTGCGGGCGGAACAATTCGGGGCGGCGGCAATCATGGGCTAAAGTCACCAGCGCGTTGCGCGTATTTGTGTTGCCTTGGTTCACGCCGTAATCCGTCTCAAACCCCCAAAACGCCAGTAAAACGCCTGGTGAAACACCGTATTCCCGCTGCATCTGATCAAAGACCGCAGCATAGCGACTGGCATTTTTGCGCCCGTGATCCATCCGGTTTTGCGATACCAGCGCCTGCGAAAAGGCAAGGAAGTCTTTCTGAAACACACCCTGACTGCGATCCGCTTTGATCACGCTGGAATCTTGGGCGACCCCGCGAAAGAAGGATTGGATGGCGGCATCGCTATGTCCTTTGGATCGTGCCTCGGCGGCAAGGCTGGCGACAAATCCACTGAACGATCCACCACACTGGGCAAACGCGGTGGTAGCAGAAAGAATGGCGGCGGCGGTGGTTAAGAATAGGCGGTTCATTGAAATCTCCGTCAGTGTTGATGCACTGTCACGGAAAACGGTCAGCCGATCAACCGGCCCAGCACAATGCCTGCGAAAACCAGCCCAAGCAGCAAAGCCCATGCCCGCCATAGAACCTTGGTCGCGGCATCAATCTGCGCAGGACCTATGTCTTTGGCACCCGTGGCGTTCACCCATGGGAAGTCCTGCATCTGGCCATCGTAGCTGCGCGGGCCAGACAGTGCAACGTTCAATGCGCGTGCCATCGCGGCCTCCGGCCAGCCAGCGTTCGGGGATCGGTGTAGACAGGCATCGGACTGAATTTCTTTGGCATCCGTTACGCCACTGACGACGGCAATCAACAGGGCCGTTAAACGTGCGGGTATCCAGTTCAGTGCGTCATCAAGGCGTGCAGCAGCTTTGCCGAATTGTTCGAATTCTGCTGTGCGATACCCGATCATGCTGTCGGCAGTGTTTACCATTTTATAGGCCAGCAGCCCCGGAAGTCCGGCAATAGCGAACCAGAAGATCGGAGCGATCACTCCGTCGCCAAAATTTTCTGCGGCACTTTCGATGGCGGCGCGGGCGACTTGGGGTTGCGTCATGTCACGTGTGTCGCGCCCTACGATCATGGCGACAGATTTACGGCCTGATGCCACCCCATAGCGCAAATCACGAGCAACGATGGCGACATGATCGACCAGTGATTTTTGTGCGATAAGAATGGCGGCGATGATGATTTCAACAACCGAACCGAACTGAAGTAGAATCCATCCCGTACACAAGGCCAGGACTGACAGAGCCACAATGAAGATTAGGCCTTTTACAAAGCGTCCGTCGCCGTTGTTATATTTTTCTGCGCCCCACCCAATGACACGACCAAACAAGATCGCCGGATGCGCAAACCGATCCCATAACCATCGGGGTTCCCCTAGAACTGCGTCTAGGATCATGGCAAAGATCAGGGTCACAACGCCGACTCTAGCCGCGCCCATTGGTCAGGCGCGGGCAAGCCCAATCTGATCCAGTTCGGCGCGTAGGGAAACACGCGCGTCCAGATATGGGCCTTGGCCAGTCGGGTCTGCAATGCCGCCGCATCAGGTGCTTCATAAGTCCGAAACAGGGATACGTCGCCCATGGGGACAGCACCGTGTTGCGCCATCAATGCATCCAAGTGTGCAGCGTCCGCAACCAATCGCGTGCGTGTTTCCGCAGCCCAAGCGTGATCTTGCAAAGCCGCAGCCCCGACCTGCAACGCGGGGCCAGACACAGCCCAAGGGCCAAGCCGGTCTTTCAAATCAGCAATCAAAGCAGGATCGCCGATGGCAAAGCCAAGACGCATCCCGGCTAGGCCCCAGAATTTGCCAAAGCTTTTCAGAATAATGACGCCGTCCCGCGACGCGCTGGCGATCAAGCTGCGGTTTGAGGCAACGTCACAAAAGCTTTCATCTATAACCGTCAACAGCGCAACAGGCGCAGTTGTGGCAAAATCACCAGTGGGGTTGTTCGGATGCACGATTACTTCGGCTTGCCCTGCACCAACCGTCCACCCTTGCGCCAAAAACGCAGCACGATGTTCGTTATAGGTCGCATCTGCGATCTGAACCTGCCCTGCGGGACGTAACGTCGGGATTTGCGCAATTAGCGCGGAACAACCGGGGGCAGCCAGAATGGCGGCATCTTCAGGCACAGACCAGAACGTTCGTGCTGCCCCGATTAATCTGTCGTAGGCGCCTTGATCAGGCAGCGCAGACCACACATCGCCGTCTAAATTCGGAACAGGATAAGCAACCGGATTGATTCCCGTAGACAGGTCAATCCAATCTGCACGCGCGCCGCCAAAACGGGCCACTGCCGCATCCAGATTTCCACCATGATCTCTTGGCTGCTGGTCCATAATTTTCACCGTCATAAGTTAATCCCTAAAACACGCGATTTTCTGTGACAGTCAATAGATCGTTTACCGTTCATTAACCCACAAAGGTTTTAAGAGGATCACCTTGTGGGACGACTGGGAAAGGATTTTTATTATGCAAATTTTAGTCGTTGAAAGTAACTCCTCCCTTCGTCGCCTGTGGGTCTGGCATTTGGTCAGACAGGGCCTGCAAGTCGCACATGTGTCAAACACCCAGACTGCGATGGAATTTCTATCAACCAATGATGTTGAAGTCGTGGTTTTAAATCTGGAACTGGCGGGGGGGGATGCGATGGGCGTGGCGGATTATGCCAGCTATCGCCGGCCCGATGCGCGGGTGATCTTTGTCACCCGTGACAGCTTTTTCAGCGACGGATCAATTTTTCAACATTGCCACAACGCCTGCGCCTTGGTGCCCGAGGCGACAAAACCCGAAGACCTTGCCGCCATGGCCGAACATTATTGCAGATAACGTTCAGCGCCCGTGGGGGGCCATCCAATCCAGATCAGGATTGATTGGGATGATCCGGTGCGGGTTAATCGTTTCATGGCTGTAATGATAATGGCGCACGATATGATCAAAGTTAACCGTGCCCGCGACACCCTGCCATTGGTACAGCAGACGGGTGTAGGCCCATAAATTCGGATAATCGACAATCCGGCGTCTGTTACACTTAAAATGCAAGTGATAGACTAAATCAAACCGTACAAGGGTTGTGAACAACCGCCAGTCGGCTTCGGTAAC
>JBMZCY010000053.1:0-11373 GCA_049613825.1 Planktomarina sp. | reverse complement strand
GTAAACGCCTTGAACGCCGCCAAAGGATTTGTTTTCAGAGAGGGTTTTCATGGGTTTGAGACTTTCATTCTCGGGCTTGGGCGCGGCATCAAAGCCCCTGCACCCAAGCAATGACAGCAGAAACAGTAAAAATCGACAGGATTGTCGAAATCAGGATTGAGGCAGACACCCGAGAAGGCGCCACCCCATAATGTTGGGCAAGGATGTAGACATTTCCTGCAACAGGCAGGGCCGCAGCGGCGATCATAACACCGGCGTCATAAGGGTTCACAGGGATCAGAACAATTCCGGCAAACGCGATTGCGGCAGGGTGCAGGATCAGTTTGCAGAAGGAAAGCCATCCCGAAATTGCAACACGGTCAGCAGATTTTCCCGCCAGCGATGCCCCAATTGCGAACAAGGCCCCTGGTGTTGCAGCGGCGCCCAAGATAACAACAAATTCGTTCAACGGAACAGGGATGGGAATATTAAGGGCGGACCACGCCAACCCCAACGTAATCGCCATGATCATAGGGTTCTTCAACAGGCCAATCCCCACGGTGCGCAACACGCCCAGCGACATGCGCCCATCGCGCGATCCAACGACAAGGATCACCACCAGCGACCCAAACACAATCAGATCGACGGCCAGCACCAACATAACCGTCGCTACGGCAGCATCGCCCATCAGAACAGCCAGCATCGGGATGCCAAGGAAACCGACGTTACCGATAACTGCGCACTGCGCTTCAAATGCCGCTTGTTCGACACCAATCTGGCGGTAAAGGGCAACTGCGGTGGCAAGCAAGTAGATCGTAATCGTTCCGATCAGATAGGCCAGCACCACATCCACATCGAAGATGTCACGGACTGATAGGTTGGCCGAAAACCGGAACAGCATGGCGGGTAAAGCAAAATAAAAAACGAATTTTGTTAAGTATGCCGTTGCCTCAGGCCCAAAGAACTTTGTGCGTGCGGCGGCATAGCCAAGGCCAATCAACGCAAAAAAGGGAAGGGTCTTCAGGAATATTGCCAACATATTTTTTTCGTACCCTGAGGCGGAACATGAGGCAATCATAGAAACTCAAACCAGAACGGTTCCTACCTGTGATCAGCCTATATGCTTTAATATGCTGGTGTTTCGCTTGCCATAATGAAAGCCCATGTACCCGCGATATTCGTAACATTTGTGTTGATTTCAGACATGATGACAGTTTTCAAAGTAAAATTATGTAAGATGTAAACAATTTCTACATGCTGTGTATCAGGATAGATTTCAGTCACCGTCTGATCGCCCGACAGCCAACGCCAGCCCACGCGCTTCGTCGAAACACACCGTCCTTCCCGACGTGACACGAGATCAAAGCAAGTTTGTTTTCTGTCTATGTCTTGCCGCCGTTGAACTTCATATGCGTTTTGATGTTCGGCGTGTGGAATTTTTTCAAATACAAGACTTATGGGGTGAAGGCACGCGACGCATAGTAGGGATATTTTAGTCGGAATGTCTGAGACGATTTCCCAACCAGTGGTGTTCACAAAACTTACGATCAACGCATCCGTTCTAGAATTTCGCCCGACTGCGTCCCACGCCGAAACACTGGGCGCAATGGTCAAACACATACAAACAGCCCCCAAAGCAAACACGGCTTTCAGGGCTGTAAAGTATGGCATAGCTTTATGTCGCTTTAGAATTCGACAACCGCACGAATAGATTTGCCTTCGTGCATCAGATCAAAGCCTTTGTTGATGTCATCCAGCGACAGGGTGTGGGTGATCATCGGGTCAATCTCGATCTTGCCATCCATGTACCAGTCAACGATTTTCGGGACGTCAGTCCGACCGCTTGCCCCGCCAAACGCAGTACCGCGCCAGCTGCGGCCTGTGACCAGTTGGAATGGACGTGTGCTGATTTCAGCCCCTGCAGGTGCGACCCCGATAATAATCGATTCGCCCCACCCTTTGTGTGCTGCCTCCAGTGCTGTCCTCATTACACCAACGTTGCCGGTGGCATCAAAGGTATAATCGGCACCGCCGCCCGTTAGATCCACCAGATGCGCAACCAAGTCGCCGGATACGTCAGCAGGATTCACAAAGTCGGTCATTCCAAATTTAGTCGCCATATCGACCTTGCCCGGGTTCAAATCCACACCCACGATCTGATCTGCACCCGCCAGACGCAGACCTTGGATCACGTTCAAGCCAATACCACCCAAACCAAACACGATCGCAGTCGACCCGATCTCAACCTTCGCCGTGTTAATCACAGCACCAATGCCCGTGGTCACACCGCAGCCGATATAGCAAATCTTGTCGAACGGAGCATCTTTGCGCACTTTCGCCAAAGCAATTTCCGGCACAACCGTGTGGTTCGCAAACGTAGAACAGCCCATGTAGTGAAAAATCGGCGTGCCATCCAACATGGTAAAACGACTGCTGCCATCGGGCATTACACCCGCACCTTGAGTGCCGCGAATTTTCTGACACAGGTTGGTTTTCGGGTTTAGACAATATTCACACTCACGACATTCGGGCGTGTATAGCGGGATCACGTGATCGCCAACTTCCAGCGACGTCACGCCTTCGCCGACTTCAATCACGACGCCAGCCCCTTCATGGCCCAGAATTGCAGGGAAAATACCTTCGGGATCGGCACCCGACCGCGTAAATTCGTCTGTGTGGCAAATCCCCGTGGCCTTGATTTCCACCAGAACCTCACCCACGCGCGGGCCGTCCAAATTCACTTCCATCACTTGCAATGGTTCGCCCGCTTTCAGGGCAACGGCGGCACGTGTGCGCATGTCTTTTATCCTTGTGTATAGATGGGGCGATATCCCCCAGTTGCCTGACGTTAAGAGGCCCCGAACGTATTTTTCAAGCAAAATTGCCTTTTTGTTTGCGCATTCCTGACTTAACCCAATTCCCATGAAACGACTTATGATCTGCCTTGTACTGGCCCTGCCCGCCTGTGCCCCGACCGAAACACCGATGGTACGCAACACAGCGCCCGCGATTCCATCTGCCGAGGATAACACCTGTGGTGCACGGAACTATGCGCATTTCGTAGAACAAAAAGTAACGACATTGGAAAAGACAGTGATCTTGCGCCCGGTCCGCGTGATCCGGCCCGACACTGCAATCACGCTGGATTATAAACCGGAACGTCTAAACATTATTGTAAATGAAGCAGAGCGTATCGAACGCCTGAAATGCGGCTAAACCCGATGATACGGGCTGCCCGCTAAAATCGACGCCGCACGATATAACTGTTCCGACAACATCACACGGGCCAGCATGTGGGGCCAGACCATCTGCCCAAAACTCAGCTTGCCGTCTGCGCGGTCCAGCACGGACTGGTCTAACCCGTCTGCGCCACCAATGATAAAGCACAGATCACCGACACCATCATCGCGGTACCGCGCGATCAGCTGTGAAAACACGGGCGAGGTCTGAACTTTTCCCCTCTCATCCAGCGCAATCACCTTTGCCCCGTCGGGTACGATCTTCAACAGCAGCGCCGCTTCCGCAGGTTTGCCGCCGCCCTTCTTATCCTCAACCTCGACAACAGACACCGGACCTAGGCCCATGGCCCGCCCGGTGCGATCAAATCGTTTCAGATAGTCCTGGATCATTTCGCGTTCGGGGCCGCTTGCACGCATGCGGCCCACTGCAATGATCTGTACCCGCATCAAACCTTAGACGGGTCCGGCATAGTTGTTGGCTGTGGTGCAGTTGGGTCCAACCACATCTTTTCCAACTGATAGAAGTCACGCACTTCGGGGCGGAAGACGTGCACAATCACATCGCCCGTGTCGACCAGAACCCAGTCGCCCGTACCCTTGCCTTCCAACTTTGCAAACACGCCCAGTTCCAGCTTCAGCTTATCGCGCAACTTTTCGGAAATCGCGGACACTTGACGGGACGACCGACCGGAACAGATCACCATGTGATCGCCCATTTGGGACTTACCTTGCAGCTTGATCTGCACAATATCTTCCGCTTTGTCGTCATCCAGTGACTCCAAAACTGCCGCCAGAATGGCGTCGCTTTTTGATGTATCGGCTGCCATCAGTGGCGCCGTACGCGGTCCGGTGACCGCATCTGTAGAAAGTGACAGGACATTGTCCTCCTTTACCCGTGGGATAAGGTCCCACACCTCTAAGGATAGGGGCGTATGGGGGCTAACTCAAGAACTGTCAAACCCCCACCGCACGGCATTGTGCCCGCATCAACACATTGGCAGGGTTTGACCTTCAAATTCTGCCGCAACACGCGACAAGGGCACATTGCGCAACAGCGACATCGGACCAGTTTCAGGATCTAATTCAATGAACACTGAAAAGTGGCCTGTCAGATCTTCCGCTGCAATCGGCCTTGCCTGCGAACACGGTTGCGCCTTCACACTGTATCCACCGCTTGACGCATCCGGATGATCGTCCTTCCACTGATTGAATTCCGCCTGCAGGGCCAATAGCGCCGTCACGTCATTCCCAGACAGCTGAAACATATGCATCCCATCTGTCAAAGTGTGCTGCAACACAAACGACCGATCGCGACGCGCATCCAATACAGTATTCTCACCATAAATCCGAAACAGCACTGAATCTTCTTTCACCGCGAAATATTCGGGCACCGCGACCAGAACCCGAATGACCGACGGGTCAACTGTCAACGGATTGGTCCGCGCCAGCCGAAACGCTGTGACAGGATTTAGCGATGAACACCCCATCACACCAAAGCATGCCACTAACAAAATTAACTTCATAGAACTTTTCCTTATTGTTTTACGATATATTTTATTGTTAAGCAGAAATATATCAACAAGGAAAGATAAAATGCAAAACGCCCGCATCCACCGCACTGCCACAATCGTTATAGTCATCGGTATCGCCTTGGCCGCTTTGATGATTGGACAGCAGACATACTTCCTTTGGTCCGTCCTCATCGTTGATCCTTCAGCCCTCGCACGGATTTACGGACTCGTGGATCAAACACAGATCATTCCGGTCACAACACGCATCACCTACGCTTGTGTCACAACTGCACCTGTCGTTGCAGGTCTGGCCGCCCTTTGGTTTGGCAGCAGTTTGATGCAGCATTTCCGACGGAGTGAATATTTCAAACACAGCACCACCATCAGTATGGCACGCTGCGGGCAAGGGTTGGTGGCGTTGGGGGTTATCTCAACCCTTGCCCGTATGATCGTCATCCCGTTGGTCACCCAGCACAATCCAGCGGGACAAAGATCAATCTCCGTTCTTATGAACACACACGACGTCGGTTTCTTGCTGGCAGGTCTGTTGCTATGGACGACCGGTTGGGTGATGAGCGAAGCCATCCGAATCGAAGCCGAAAATAAGGAGTTCATCTAATGCCAATCATCGTCCGCCTTGACGTGATGCTGGCCCAGCGCAAGATGAAGTCCAAAGACCTCGCCACCAAAATCGGAATAACCGAGGCGAACCTAAGCCTTCTCAAGTCCGGTAAGGTAAAAGGCGTGCGATTTGAAACTCTCGAAAAAATCTGCGCAGAGCTGCAATGCCATCCGGGTGATCTGCTCGACTATGAACCCTAACTTCAGTTTACCTCAATAACTTCGGGACGCGTGAAGGGCAGCGCCCCCCTTAAACCGTGATCCCCGGATGGGGGGCACAAACATCAAGCCACGCGGTACGCGTGACATTTAATCCATCTGGGCAAGTCCTGCCTGATCTGGCATAGCCACCCTATGTTAGATGACCTGAACGATATCCACCCGCTGTTCCAAGACGCACCAAAAACGACGGAATTCAAAAAACTCCGCAAACGTATCGTCCGCGATGTGCGTGAGGCGATTGATCAATACGGCATGATCGAACGTGATGCGCGGTGGTTGGTCTGTTTGTCTGGGGGCAAGGACAGCTATACTTTGCTGGCGGCTCTCTATGAACTAAAATGGCGTGGCTTGCTGCCCGTGGATATTCTAGCCTGCAATCTTGATCAGGGACAGCCAAATTTCCCCGCCACCGTGCTGCCCGCTTTTCTAGAAAAAATGCAGGTCCCGCACCGGATCGAATATCAAGACACATATTCCATCGTCATGAACAAAGTCCCCGCTGGCCGGACGTTTTGTTCGCTGTGTTCCCGCCTACGTCGTGGCAACTTGTACCGCATTGCCCGCGAAGAAGGGTGTAGCGCCGTGGTCCTCGGCCATCACCGCGACGATATGTTGGAAACGTTTTTTATGAACCTGTTCCATGGTTCACGCCTTGCAACGATGCCACCGAAACTGGTGAACGAAGAAGGCGACCTGTTCGTCTATCGCCCCCTTGCCCATGTGGCCGAGGTTGATTGCGAGAAGTTCGCGCAGGCGCTGAACTATCCCATAATCCCCTGCGATCTTTGTGGATCCCAAGACGGCCTGCAGCGCCAACAAGTCAAACAACTGCTGGACGGGTGGGAGGCAAACCACCCTGGCCGCCGCCAGAAAATGTTCCGCGCTTTGTCGAACACACGCCCCTCACATCTGCTGGACCCTGCCCTGTTCGATTTCGCCAATCTAACCCGCGATATAAATTCTGACATCGGTTAACCGATCCGTTACTCCCATATGTTTATGGTTTGTTCAACACATAAAGGGACGGACCATGGGGATTGATCTGAAACAAATCGGTAACTGGCATTGCTTTGCACCTGACACCCGCGATTTTGGCACGCTGTCCACAGGATTAGGTGTCGCCGCTGCGGTCCTTGCAGCCAGCAGCTATTTTGGACCGACAGGCGGCTTGATCGCTGCAGCAACCGCCCCGTTTATACTTTGGGGATTGCGGTTGAATACTGCAAATTCCGGCAGAGCGGCAGCAAACAAAAACTATGTAAAAATCTGCGGCCAAGTTCACCACCGAACCATCTTTAACAGGGCCTTGAATGAAGCCGTGACCGGTTTCGCAAACGGGGCATCGAATTCTGCCTGCTATGTGCTGCGATTTGAAAATATCCCGATCATCCGTCAACAGTTTGGCGATGACACCTTAGCAAACTTGACGAAGGACGCGGCACAACGCCTGGCGGATATGACCCGTGACGAAGACATCGTTTGCGCATTAGAGCCGGGTGTTATCGCAGTCTGCGCCAATTCAATCCGCCGCTTTGATATCGAAAGCGGCCTGCAAATCGCGGAAAGGTTGCAGTCCATTGCAATGCGGCCTCCGCAAAATGCAAAAACATCCTTCGCACCGCGCGTCTATGTCGGTTTTTGCTTGGCCAGCCGCGCACCCAAAGAAACAGGTGATGCCATTCTGGAAGCTGCATTTCGTGCGTTGAACGAAGCCTGTACACGCAAGGAAACCAGTGTGTTTGCCTATTCCAAATCGCTGGGTGGCACAGTCGTGCATCCCGACTTAACGCCACAAGTCGAAGAAGCGCTAAACGAAGGACAAATCACACCATACTTCCAACCCCAAGTCGACACTGTCACCGGCGAATTACGCGGGGTCGAGGCTTTGGCCCGTTGGATACATCCGGTCCGCGGAATCATCCCCCCTTTGGAATTTTTGGCCGCTGTTAAAGCTGCTGGTTGCTGGCACCAAATGACGGACAGTATCATGGATCAGGCACTGGCAAGAATCGCAGAATGGGACGCTCTGGGTGTCTATGTCCCGCAAGTCGGAGTTAATTTTGAAGAAGCGGATCTGGTACATCCTCATCTTTTGGATCGTATCAAATGGACCTTGGGCAAGCACAGTTTGCCTGCATACCGCCTTGGAATCGAAGTGACAGAGAATGTAATTGGTGAAACCAATTCCTGTATATCGGAATTGCTGCAAAACTTGTCGGACATGGGGTGTATGATCGAACTTGATGATTTTGGCACTGGCCACGCCGCGATTTCGACTCTGCGCCAGATTCCGGCAAACCGCTTAAAGATCGATAGATCGTTTGTGATCAAAATCGATCAGGACGGGGACCAGCAGAACATGATGGCAGCAATCCTGATGATGGCTGATAAACTGGGGTTAGAAACTTTGGCCGAAGGCGTTGAAACCGAAGGCGAACACAAAGCGATCCGCGATGCAGGTTGCCAGACGATACAGGGTTTTGGTATCGGACGCCCCATGCCTGCGGCCGATTTACCCACTTGGGCCCGTGAAAACACGCCAGACCGTGCTGCAATGCCATTGGCACTGTCCGCGTAGGCGGTTTAGGACTGAATCGACTTGACCTTTTGCATTTGGACGGATTGAACCCCATGTAATTCTTTCCACACGGGCATTGGGGCATCTTTCATGGAAGATCAGAACAAAAACCTACTTTTGGCGACTGTTTTATCTGTTGCAGTCATCGGCATCTGGTTTGTCTTGTTTCCACCAGAAGCACCTCAAATGGCTGAAGATGACACCACGATCTCGCAACCTGCGGCGTCTGCGACAAATACTCTGTCCACAGACGAGGTGCCGGCACCTACAGCACCAATCCGTGCACAAGCGCTGTCAGACGCACCCCGCATCGCAATCGAAACAGATCGCCTGTCAGGTTCTTTGTCCACACTGGGTGGTCGGATTGATGATCTGCAGTTGAAAGATTATCGGACAGTCAATGATCCAAACGCCCCAATCGTCACCCTATTGTCCCC
Source organism: Planktomarina sp. (assembly GCA_049613825.1). GTDB lineage: Bacteria > Pseudomonadota > Alphaproteobacteria > Rhodobacterales > Rhodobacteraceae > Planktomarina. The sequence goes on along the minus strand of JBMZCY010000053.1, from coordinate 2,786 downwards.
TGAAAATACAGATGGTGCATATTATGGAACCCACGGTTGGGCTGCGGCCGTTGGCATGGACCCAAATGATTTCCCAAATGAAAGCACCCAATGGTCTGCGGATGAAGGTGCAACGTTAACAACCCAATCACCGGTCACATTGACCTGGACAAACGCCAAAGGATCCGTCTTCACCAAGACGATCTCGATCGACGCAGACTATATGTTTTCGATCGACCAATCCGTCACAAACAACAGTGACACAGATATGGCCGCAGCATCCTTTGGACGCATTGCCAGAACCGGCCTGCCAGAAGACTTGAAGAATTTCTTCATTTTGCACGAAGGCCTGATCTATATGGCCGACGGCGAAAACCGCGATACAAACTATGATGATATGCCAGATTATGATCGTGACCCGCGCGAAAATGCACTGGCTGAACGGATTGATGTCGAAAAGAACGCATGGATCGGTTTCACAGATCATTATTGGATGACGACCTTGATCCCGTCCAATCCACACAAAGTTGTCGGAAAATATGACCCGAATCGCGACGTTTACGAAGCCCTTGCCGTAGACAAAGTCCAAGTTATTGCTGCCGGACAAACGCTTAACTCATCGTCACGCTTTTTTGCGGGTGCGAAAGAATGGGAAGCGATCCGAAACTATCAAGATAACGACGGCATTGAACGCTTTTTGAACTCGATTGATTGGGGCATGTTCTACTTCCTGACCAAGCCAATCTTCGCAGTCTTGCACTGGCTGAACGCATTGATCGGCAACATGGGTGTCGCGATTATCGTTCTGACCCTGATCATCAAAGCGGTTCTACTGCCGTTGGCCTACAAATCTTACGTTTCCATGGCCCGGATGAAAGAGCTTCAGCCTGAAATGGAAAAGCTGAAAGAATCCGCCGGCGACGACCGCGAAAAAATGCAAAAAGGCATGATGGAGCTGTATAAGAAGAACAAGGTGAACCCAGCATCTGGCTGTTTGCCAATCTTGATGCAAATCCCGATCTTCTTCAGCTTGTACAAAGTGATCTTTGTCACGCTTGAACTGCGTCACGCACCATTCTTTGGCCCATTTCAAGACCTGTCCGCGCCTGACCCAACATCGTTCTTTAACCTGTTCGGTCTTCTGCCATGGGCAGCACCAGCGCCAGAAACAATCATGGCGCTGGTCTTTATCGGTATCTTGCCGCTGCTACTGGGGATTTCCATGTGGGTGCAGCAAAAGCTGAACCCTGCACCGACGGATAAGACCCAAGCGATGATTTTCGCGTGGATGCCATGGGTATTCATGTTCATGCTGGGTAGCTTTGCGTCCGGCCTTGTGGTGTACTGGATTGCGAACAACACAATCACGTTTACGCAGCAGTTCTTGATCATGCGCAGCCAAGGGGTGACGCCGGACGTGTTTGGAAATATCCGTTCCAGCTTCAAGCGCGAAAAGAAAAGCGACTAAGTCATGCCCCGTATCACCCACTTGTTCCGCCACCCTATTAAGTCTCATGGGGTGGAGGCGTTGGACGAAGTGGTTCTGGAAACAGGGAAAACCCTTCCCTATGATCGCCGCTGGGCGGTCACAAACGACAAAGCACGGATTGATGGCACCGTGTGGGCCAAATGTGCAAATTTCACCCGCGGTGCAGCACACCCTGCTTTAATGGCGATCAAGGTCGTGGTTGGGGATGATGACACCCTGACACTGTCGCATCCTGATCGTAAAGATTTCACGTTCCAACCAGATGATGAACGTCAGCTGACGGGATTTCTGGCGTGGGTGAAACCATTGATGGATACGGATCGCGCGTTACCTATTAACATTGTGCGTGTTCCTGAGCGAGGCATGACTGACACCCCATTTCCGTCGATTAGCATTAACAGCCATATCTCGCTTAAATCATTGGGCGATCAGATGGGTCAAGACCTGTCACCGCTGCGCTTTCGGGGGAATGTTTGGATTAATGACTTGCCCGCGTGGGATGAATTTAACTGGTTGGGCAAGACGCTGCAACTGGGCGAGGCCACGCTGAAAGTCGAAGAACGCATTGGCCGCTGTAAAGCGACAATGGCCAACCCCACCACCGGCATCCGCGATGCGGATACATTGGCAGCCCTTCGCACGGGCTGGGGCCACACTGATTTTGGAATCTATGTCACCGTCGCCCAAGGCGGCATCGTCCGCGTTGGCGACGAACTGAAAGTAATTGAATGATCCTGCCATTTCCAGAATCCGAAGTTGATGAATTTACTGCTGAGCGAGGTCGCAAGCTGTTCGCAGGCGAAGTGGATTTCCTTAAGGGTGTCGTCGCCATGGACGGCCTGCCGCCTGATGATAGGATCGAGGTCTGTTTTGCAGGGCGATCCAACGTCGGAAAATCCAGCCTGATCAATGCCCTGACCAACCGAAAAGGACTGGCGCGGGCATCGAACACACCCGGCCGGACGCAGGAAATTAACTTTTTCACGCTGGGCGAAGAACGCTATCTGGTGGATTTGCCCGGCTATGGCTTTGCCAATGCGCCTGTGGCGGTGGTCGAAAAATGGCAGCGCCTGTTGAAGAATTACTTGTCAGGCCGCCCCAATCTGCGACGCGCCTTTGTGCTGATCGACAGCCGCCATGGGATCAAACCTGTGGACCAGGAAATTATGCAGCTTATGAACCGCAGCGCCCTGACGTTTCAGGTGGTGATGACCAAGGTGGATAAGATCAAGGTCCACGAACGCGACAAGGTTCTGACCCAGGTGCGCGAACAACTGGCGAAACACCCAGCGGCGTTTCCCGAACTTGTTATGACCAG